>JANNKG010000141.1:0-10365 GCA_031396185.1 Burkholderiales bacterium
CCCCAGGCACCATCCTGCGTTGCGGCGCGGCCCTCGAAGGCGGCGAGGCACAGCGCGTCGAGCACCGCTGCGCGCGGCACGGCGGGCGGAGCCAGCGCCTCGAAACGACGTTCGTGGTCGGTGAAGACGTGCACACCGTCGGGCATGGGGCGGATGTCGCCGCGCTCGCAGGCGATCACGACGAAGCCGAAATGTTCGTTGCCTCGCGCAGCGCCACTCGCCGCGCGGAATTCCGCCCCACCGTAGCTGCGGGCGGCCTTCGCGGCCTCCTCCGCGTCGGGATCCCGCGCGCAGGCGAGCGCGCGGCGAGCGGCGCCGTAGCTCGTCGCATCCCTCACCTGCCCGAGCTCACCCACGCCGCCCATGAGCTCGTCGGAATCGAAGTGCCCGTAGCCGCTGTACGTGAGGGTGGCGAAAGCGCCGTCCGCGAAATTGAGCAGCGCCGCATAAGCGCCCTCGGTGGGCCGAGCAGGATCCCAGGCGCCGGTCTGGCTCCGCACGCTCGCCACGCGGCCGCCCCCGAGGAGCCGCACGATGTCGACCTGATGCGCCGCCTGGCTGAACACCACGCCGCCGCCGGCGCCTGTGTCGAGCTCTTCGCGGCGCCGCGGGCGGTAGAGAAAATCGGTGAAGTTGAGCGCGGTGATCATGCGCACGCGGCCGAGCTCGCCGCTCAGGGCGATGGCGCGCGCGCGTTGGATCGGCGCATCGAAGCTGTGGCTGGGGCCGACCACCAGCTGGGTCCCGGAGGTCGCGGCGGCAGCGATCATCCCGGTCGCCTCCGCCACCGTGAGCGCCATGGGCTTGTCGACCAGCACGTGCTTGCCCGCGTGTGCCGCTGCGATCGCATGCTCGGCGTGGCATTGGTGCGGAGTGGCGACGTAGATGGCCTCGACATCGGGGTCAGCGCAGAGGGCATCGACGGTTTCGTAGGTGCGCGCCGCGAAATCCGCGGCGAAGCGGTGGCGCGCCTCCTCGCGGAGATCGGCGGCGGCGACGAGACGCACGCGCGGATGGCCGATGAAGGCGGGGAGCATGAGCGTGAATCCCCGGCCCAGGCCCGCCACGCCGATGCGCAGACGGCGCATCAGCGGTCGATCGCGATCTCGGGCGTGAGGGCCCGCGAGACGCACAGCATGATGTGGTCGGCCTGTTCGTGCCCGGCCAGCACCAGGTCGCGATGGTCGGCCATCCCCCCAACGAGGCGCGTCTTGCAGGTGCCGCAGGTGCCGCTTTCACACGAGCTTGGAGCGTCGAACCCCCGGGCGCGCATCGCCTCCAGGATCGAGATGCCTGGCGGGACCTCGATCTTCGTGCCGGATTTCTGGAGCACCACGGCGAACGCATGATCGCCGGGCAGCGCACTGGCGCCCGCGTCGAGGAAGCACTCGAAGTGGATCGCCGCGGCCGGCCAGTGGCCGGTCATGTCGCGCACGCTCTCGAGCATCGAGCGCGGACCGCAGCAGTAGACGTGGTCGCGCGTTGGGCGCTCGAGGAGCGGCCAGAGGTCGAAGGCCTGCTTCGGGTCGCCGTGATCGTGGTGGATCGTCACCTTGCCCTTGAACTCCGCCGCCCGAAGATCGTGTACGAATGCGGTGACCTCGGGCGTGCGCGTGCAGTAGTAAAGATGGAATCGCTTGTCCATCGCCACCGCGTGCCGCGCCATCGCCATGATCGGCGTGATGCCGATGCCGCCCGCGATGAACACGTATCCCGGCGCGCGCGCCTCGAGCTCGAAAGCATTGCGCGGCTCCGAGACGTCGAGGAGATCGCCCGCGCGCGCGCGGTCCACCAGGTCCACCGAGCCGCCGCGTCCCGCGGGATCGCGCTTGACCGCGATCACGTAGCGGTCGTCTTCGTGAGGCGCATTGCAGAGCGAGTACTTGCGTTGCGAGCCGTTGGGCGAGGTCACCACCACGTGCGCGCCCGCGGTGAACGGCGCGAGCCGGCTCCCTGACGGGTCGCGGAACTCGAGGAGGTGGATGCCGAGGGCGGCGGGCTCGGTGCGCGCGACTCGCAGCAGGGTCATCTGGATTAAACTTAGGCGACTAACCAAACGCCATCCTACTCCATCGGGAGTGCCGCCATGCTGAGCGCCGAAGACAACGATTTGCTGTGCCGCGTCGAGGGCGCCGCCCCGATGGGGCAGCTGATGCGCCGCCATTGGGTGCCCGTGTGCCTGTCGGAAGAAGTCGAGGACAACGACGGCACCCCGGTGCACGCGCGCGTGTTCGGCGAAGACCTCGTGGTGTTCCGCGACAGCGACGGCCGGCTCGGGGTGCTCGACGAGCATTGCCCGCACCGCCGCGCATCGCTGGCCATGGGCCGCAACGAGGAGGGCGGATTGCGCTGCCTGTATCACGGCTGGAAGGTCGACGTCCTGGGCAACGTGCTCGAGATGGCCTCCGAGCCCGCGGCGAGCGGCCTGTGCAGCAAGGTGAAGCACCTGGCTTACCCGTGCGAGGAGGCGGGGGGCATGGTCTGGGCATACATGGGCCCGAAGGAATCGATGCCGCCCTTCGAGCGCCCGGCCTTCGCGCCGACGCCAGGCACGCGAGTGTCGATCGTCAAGGTACACGTCGAGGCTAACTGGGCGCAGATCCTCGAGGGGGCGATCGACTCGGCCCACAGCTCCAGCCTGCATTCCACGGACATGCCGCCCGCCCGCGTGGACGGCGCCAAGGCAACCGCGAAGGTCTGGCCGCGCCCCTCGACCGACAGGGCGCCGCGGCTCAAGCTCGAGCAGACGCCCTTCGGCTTTCGCTACGCAGCGATACGCCGCCCGATCGCGAGCTCCTCGACCCACGATTACGTGCGCATCTCGCTTTTCGTGGCTCCCGCCACGGTGCTGATCCCGCCCAACAATCTGTACAACCTCGCCAACGTGAATGTCCCCATGGACGACACCAACACGATGTTCCATTTCATCGCGTGGAGCGACACGGGCGAGGGGATTGAGCCCGAGGCGTGGCGCAAGTTCTGCGGCGCGCAGCCGGGCATCGACCTCGACCGCCGCTGGCGCAAGCAGCGCAATCGCGATAACTTCCACCTCCAGGACCGTCAGGCGATGAAGCTCGGTGATTTCACCGGCATCCGCGGCATCCCGATGCAGGACATGGCGATGTGGGAAACGATGGGCGCCATCGCGGATCGCTCCAGGGAGCGCCTGGGCGCGAGCGACCTCGCGATCGTGGAGTTCCGCCGGATCATGGTCGAGGCAGCCCGCGCGTTCGCCGCCGGCGCCCCGGCCATCGGAGCCGCCGGGCCGCGCGTGCCCGCCGCGGCGCTGCGAGCCTACGAGGGCATCGTCGCCAAGGAGATCGATTGGCGAACGCTGGGCGCGGCACACGAAGGCGGCGCAACGCCCGCGAGCCGCGCCGCGGAGTAGCGATGAGACCCACGTCGTTTGGAGCCTGTGCCCTCGCTTGTTTGATCACGCTGGGCGCATCCGGGGCACAGGCACAAACCGATCCGCTCGCCGCAATCGACCGCCTGCAGGGCGAGGCGCGGCTTAAGGCGCTGGCTGAAGGCGCGCGGCGCGAAGGCGTGCTGATGGTCTACCACTCGACCCAGACCGAAGACCTGAAACCCGTGTTCGACGCCTTCACGCAGAAATACGGCGTGGCGGTGCGCAATTGGCGCTCGAGCTCGGAGAACATCGTCCAGCGGGTCATCGGCGAGACACGCGCCGGCAAGCTCGAGGTCGACCTGATCGAGAACAATTCGCCCGAGATGGAAGCGTTGCGGCGCGAGAACATGCTGCGGCGGATGGAATCGCCGCATTTCGCGGACATGCGGCCGGGAACCCTCGCAGCCCACCGCGCCTACGCCACTTCGACCCTGGATGTCTTCGTGCAGGCGTACAACACCGAAAAGGTCCGGCGTGACGAGCTGCCGAGGACTTTCGAGGATCTCCTCGATGCCCGCTGGAAGGGGCGGCTCGGCATCGAGGCCGAGGACGAGGCGTGGTACGGCACGCTGCTGGGCTCGCTCGGCGAGGAGCGTGGCGGGAAGCTGTTTCGCGATGTGGTGGCCGCCAACGGCATGTCGGTTCGCAAGGGCCATACGCTGCTCGCGAACCTGGTGGCCTCGGGCGAGGTTCCCCTCGGGCTCACGGTCTACAACTACAAGCCGGCGCAGCTCAAGGCCCGCGGCGCACCGATCGACTGGATCGTGCTGCAACCGGCCGTGGCACAGCTGCATGCCGTCGCCGTGCACGTCAGGGCGCCGCATCCGCACGCCGCAGCATTGCTCTTCGATTTTTTCCTTGGCGAGGGACAGGCGATCCTCGCGGCGCGCAGCTTCGTCCCCTCCAGCAGCAAGGTGGCGTCCCCGCTGGGGGAGTTGCAGATCAGGGCCATCGATCCCGCCGAGGCAATCGACAAGCAGGACCCCTGGCGCAAGGTGTTCGAGCAGACCTTCATCCGCAGGACCAGCGCGCCCTGAGCGGGGGGCCCTCAGCCTGCTTCGGCGGCGAGTCGCCGGGCCAGGGCCAGCAGCGCGAGGCCGCGGTGGCTGATGCGATTCTTCTCCGCAGCGGCCATCTGCGCGGCGGTCTGGTCGCTCCCTCGTGGGACGAAATGCGGGTCGTAGCCGAATCCGCCGGAGCCACGCGGGACGAGCACCATCGCGCCGCGCCAGCGCCCGTCGGCCACCAGCGGAGTCGGATCAGCGCTCGAGCGCATCAGCACCAGCACGCAGTAGTAGAAGGCGCTTCGATCGTCGCTTTTGCGCAGCTCCTCGACCAGCTTTGCGTTGTTGCGCGCGTCGCGCTCCTCGCGGCTCCCCTGGCGGCCCGCGAAGTACGCCGAATGCACTCCCGGCTCCCCCCCGAGGGCGGTCACGCAGAGGCCCGAGTCGTCCGCGAGAGCAGGCAGGCCGGTGGCGCGACTGGCGTTGCGCGCTTTCGCGAGCGCGTTCTCGAGGAAGGTATCGTGAGGCTCCGCGGCTTCCGTGATCCTGAATTCCGACTGCGCGATCGCCTCGATCCCCATCGGCTGCAGCAGGGCTTGCAGCTCGCGCAGCTTGCCGGGGTTGCCGGAGGCAATGACGACTTTCCTCACGATCAGGCTAAAGCGGAGCGCTGGAGCGAGATGAGCTCGGCGATGCCGGAAGAGGCGAGGTCGAGGAGGGAGCCCATCTGCTCGCGCGTGAAGGGCGCGCCCTCGGCGGTGCCCTGCACTTCCACGAAGTGGCCGGCGCCGGTCATCACCACGTTCATGTCGGTGTCGCACCCGGAATCCTCGGCGTAGTCGAGGTCGAGCACCGGCCGGCCCTCGACCATGCCCACGGACACCGCGGCGACGAAATCGCGCATCGGATCGGCGCAGATGAGCCCCTTGGCACGCAGCCCCGAGATCGCATCGGCGAGCGCCACCATGGCGCCGGTGATCGAGGCGCAGCGCGTCCCGCCGTCGGCCTGCAGCACATCGCAATCGATGGCGATCTGCCGCTCGCCCAGCACGCCGGTGTCGATCACCGCCCGGAGGCTCCTGCCGATGAGGCGCTGGATCTCCTGCGTGCGCCCGGATTGCTTGCCGGAGGCGGCCTCCCGCGCACCGCGCGTGTGCGTGGCGCGCGGCAACATGCCGTACTCGGCGGTGACCCAGCCGGTGCCCTTGCCCTTGAGGAACGGCGGGACTTTCTCCTCGACGCTGGCGGTGCACAGCACTTTCGTGTGGCCCATCTCGACCAGCACCGAGCCTTCGGCGTGCCTGGTGTAGTGGCGGTGGAAGCGAACCGGGCGAAGCTCACCCGGGGTACGGTCGAACGATCGGGTCATGGGCTCAGCGGGGCACTTTCTTGATGGCGTTCTGGATCTCGGCGATGGCGCGCTCGATGTCGTCGTCGGTCACGTCGTCCAGCGAGGCGTTGGGCAGGTCGAGCTGCTCGGTGGTGTTGGTGGAGGTCGCGAACTCCTCGTCGTGGAGGCTCGCGGTGTCGGATACGCGCGCGTCTTCCTGGTTCTCCCAGGTCATCGCGACCACGGAAACGTTGTCGGACTCGCCCTGGGCGCGGCGCTGCGCTTCCACCATCAGGCCGGGAAGGAGTGCCGTCACCGTTTGCTTGGCAAGCATCGTGGCAAGTGCGCCGGCTGGTACCTGCGCCCAGAAGCCGTCGGTGGAAAGCATGATGGTATCGCCGGGCTCGAGCCGCGCCTCGCGGCCGATGTCGATATGCGGCGGCACCACGCCACCGAGGCAGCTGAAGATCTTGTTGCGGTCGGGATGGCGAGCCGCCTGCTCGGGCGTGATCGCGCCCGCGTCGATCATCTGCTGCACCTTCGAATGGTCCTGCGTCGCCGCCAGCAGTTGGCCGCGGCGCAGCACGTAGAGGCGCGAATCGCCCGCATGCGCCCAGAAGGCGTAGCCGTTCTGGATGACGCACGCCACACAGGTGGTGCGCGGGCACTCGAGCAGGTTCTCCTCCACCGCGTGGGAGACGATGGCGCGGTGTGCCGATTGGATCGAGGACACCAGGAACTCGAAGGGCTTGCGCAGCTTGCTGCGTGCCTCCTGCTGGAAACGCCGCGTGATCTCGGTGACCGCGATCTCGGCGGCGACCTCGCCCCTGGTCGTGGCCGCCCATGCCGTCGGCGATCACCATCAGCAGCACGTCGCGGCTGTACGAGTAGCCGACGCGGTCCTCGTTGCCCTTGCGATCGCCGACCTGGCTGTCCTGGAAGATGGTGAAGCGCATTTTGTTGAAGCGCGGGTGTGCAGCTCTATTTCGAGAACAACTTCGAAAGCGGCTTGTTGATGGTTTCGAGGAAGGTCGCCTTCTTTTCCTCCTTCCCCTCGGCATGGCGCCCCTCCATGAGGCGCTTCTGCAGGTCGAAGGCGGTCTGCGGGCGTTTCAGCCAGTCGAGCTGCAGGCAGGAGTCGACGATGTCGTAGAGGTCGTCGGAATAGCCCTGGCGCGCCAGGGTGCGCAGCGGGATCACCTTGTCCTTCTGCTCGCGCTGGTCTCCCGCCTGCGGCGGGGTGCCGGAGATGCAGGTGTACATCGTCGCGCCGACCGAGTAGATGTCGCTCCACGGCCCCAGCTCCTCGGGCTTGAAGCGATAGTGCTCGGGGGCGGCAAATCCCGCGGTATACATCGGTTTCAGCTTCATCGCCTCTTCGGATAGCGTGATGCGCGCGGCGCCGAAGTCGAGCAGCACCGGGCGCCCCTCCATGGTGATGAACACGTTCGCCGGCTTGATGTCGAGGTGCAGCAGCTTGTTGGCGTGTACCTCGCGCAGCCCGTTCATGAGGCTGTTGAACATGCGGCGGATGAAGCCTTCGGTGAACTCGTGGCGGTTCCTCTGGATGTGGAACTGCAGCGTGCGGCCGCGCACGTACTGCATGACCATGTAGCAGGTCTCGTTGGCTCGGAAGAAATTCTCCACCCGCACCACGTTCGGGTGCGCGATCATCGCGAGCGCGCGCCCTTCCTCGAAGAAGCACTTGAGACCATGGCGGAAGACCGAGAGGTTGGCGTCGTCGGTCAAGTTGATCTCGGTGCCCTCGGTGCGCAGCGGCAGCGACGAGGGCAGGTACTCCTTGATCGCGAAGGGCGTGCCCGCCTCGTCGCGCGCGAGGTAGACGATGCTGAACCCGCCCGAGGACAAGGGTTTTTCGATGCGATAGCCGTTCAGCACGTAGCCGGCGGGCAACGGCTGGTTCGCCTGTTGGGGCATTGGAGCGGGGGGTTCCGATATAATTCGGTCCAATTGTCGGCACTCCCTACCGCCTTGTAAAGGCGAATTCCCGAGCCCTCCCAAGATGATCGCCAGCATGACCGGCTTCGCCGCCGCCGCGCACGAAAGCGCCCAGGGAAGCCTCGGGGTGGAGCTGAAGACCGTCAACCACCGCTACCTCGAGTTCCAGACGCGCATCCCCGAAGAGCTCCGGCCGCTGGAGTCCTCGATGCGAGAGGCGGTCGCGGCGCGCCTGACGCGCGGCAAGGTGGACTGTCGCGTCACCTACACGCCGACCTCCACGGCGCAGCGCTCGGTCGTTCCCGACTCGCAGGCGATGGCCGCGCTCAGCGCCGCCTCCGGCGAGGTGCAGCGCCGTTTTCCCGAAGCGCGGCCGCTATCGGTCTCCGAGGTGCTGCACTGGCCCGGGGTGCTCGCCGACGCATCGCTCTCGCCCGACAAGCTGAAGGACGAGGTGCTGGGCCTGCTCGGTCGCGCGATCGCCGAGCTCGATGCCTCGCGCATGCGCGAGGGCGCGAAGCTCGAGGCGGTGCTGCGCGAGCGCCTCGACAGCATGGCGAAGCTGGTGCGCGAAGCGCAGCCGCTGTTGCCGGGAGCGGTGAAGGCGTTCCAGGACAAGCTCGCTGCCAAGATCGCGGAGGCTGGCGCCGCGCCTTCCGACGAGCGCGTTCACCAGGAAATCGTCCTCTATGCCGCGCGCATCGACGTGGACGAGGAGCTGCAGCGCCTGACGACCCACGTGAGCGAATTCCGCCGCGTGCTCGACCGCGGAGGGGCTTGCGGCAAGCGCCTCGATTTCCTCTGCCAGGAGCTCAACCGCGAGGCGAACACGCTGGGCTCCAAGTCGGTGGCCAACGAGATGACGCGCATCTCGGTGGAGCTCAAGGTGCTGATCGAGCAGATGCGCGAGCAGGTCCAGAACATCGAGTAGCCGTGGCGGCCGGAAACCTCTTCGTCGTCGTGGCCCCGTCGGGCGCCGGGAAGACCAGCCTGGTTTCCGGGCTGCTCGAGCGCGATTCCAACGTGAAGCTGTCGATGTCGTACACCACCCGCGCTCCGCGCCAGGGGGAGGTCGATGGCGTCGACTACTACTTCGTCGCGCGCGAGCGGTTCGAGGAGATGATCGGCGCGGGCGAGTTCCTCGAGCATGCCAACGTCTACGGCAACTTCTACGGCACCAGCAAGCGCTGGATCGACGAAAGCCTCGCCGGCGACCACGATGTGCTGCTCGAGATCGACTGGCAGGGTGCCCGCCAGGTGCGGCGGCTGTTTTCCGCGATGACGGGAATTTTCATTCTGCCTCCGTCACTTGCGGAGCTTGGCCGGCGGCTTCGGTCGCGCGGCAAGGACTCACCCGAGGCGATCGACAGGAGGATGGCCAGCGCACGCGAAGAAATCTCGCATGTTCTTGAATTTGAATATATAATTGTCAATGACAGCTTCGACTCGGCATTGGACGACCTGCTCTCCATCGTTCGCGCGACACGTGTATCGCGTGCACAGCAGGCGCTTCGCCAGATAAAGCTCATTGACGAATTCAGGTAACTGGAGACCGCGCCATGGCCCGCATCACCGTCGACGATTGCATCAAGCACTTCCCCAACCGTTTCGAGCTCACGCTCGCCGCGACTCACCGCGCGCGCCAGATCGCCTTGGGCGCGACCCCGCTGGTCGATGCCAACAAGGACAAGCCCACGGTGATCGCGCTGCGCGAGATCGCGAGCGGCAAGGTCGGCCGCGAGCTGCTCAACCCGCCGGTTCCCGTACCTCCGGTGCTCTGACGAGAATGGGGCCTGGCCCCATTCTTTGCCGATGCCTGCGCTCGGTGTCCAGACAGCGACCACCGGTGGCCTGAAGGCCCCGGGCAGCGCATTGCCGGGGCCCGGCCCCGAGGAGTTGACGGCGGTCCTCGGCTACCTCAAGCCCCGCGACGTCGAGCAGATCGAGCAGGCCTACCAGGTCGCGCGCGCTGCGCATTCCGGGCAATACCGCGCGAGCGGCGAGCACTACATCACCCACCCGCTGGCAGTCGCGAAAATCCTCGCGGAGTGGCACCTCGACGCCCAGGCGCTGATGGCCGCCCTGCTGCACGACGTGGTCGAGGACACCACCACCACCAAGAGCGAGATCGCGCGCACCTTCGGCAAGCCGGTCGCCGACCTGGTCGACGGCGTCTCGAAGATCGACCGCATCGAGTTCACATCCCTCCTGCATGCGCAGGCGGAGAACTTCCGCAAGATGCTGCTCGCGATGGCGCGCGACGTGCGCGTGATCCTGATCAAGCTGGCGGATCGGTTGCACAACATGCGCACCCTGGAAGCGGTGCCCACCGAGAAGCAGGAGCGCATCGCCCGCGAGACGCTCGAGATCTACGCCCCGATCGCCAATCGCATGGGCCTCATCTCGCTCTACTACGAGCTCGAGGACCTGGGCTTCCACTACCTGCATCCGACCCGCTTCAAGGTGCTGGAGAAGGCCCTGAAGCGCGCGCGGGGCAACCGTCGCGACGCCGTCGGCAAGATCCAGGACGCGATCCAGGCGCGGCTCAAGGATTATAAGGTCGACGCGCAGGTGACCGGGCGCGAGAAGCACATCTCCTCGATCTACAAGAAGATGCAGGAGAAGAACATCTCGTTCTCCGAGGTGCTCGACATCTACGGCTT
>JANNKG010000385.1:0-6744 GCA_031396185.1 Burkholderiales bacterium
GCTCGCGTCGAACCGGGTGCCGTCCTCCGCCACTAGCTGGTAGGTGCCGCGCATGGTCCCGACGGCGGTGGGAATCGAAGATCCGCTCGAATACTCGAACGTATCGCCCGGCTTGAGCACCGGCTGCTCCCCGACCACGCCCATGCCGCGCACTTCCTGGATCTGGTTGTCCGCGTCGGTGATGATCCAGTGGCGGCTCACGAGCTGAGCGCTCACGCTGCCGTTGTTGGTGATGCGGATGGTGTACGCGAACACATATCGATCCTCTTCCTCGTCGGATTGGTCGGGAAGATAGGTGGAGTGCGCAGTGACGGCGACGCAGTATTTCTTGGCTTCGGGCATCTCGAAGATGTTAGCAGAGAACCGGGCGCGTTCTAGGGCGCGCGCCGCCGATTCCACGTAGAATTCCCCCGCTTCAGACGCCCGTTTCCGAGACCCATGGCAAGAGCCGAATTCCGCATCGCCCCGAGCATCCTGTCCGCGGATTTCGCGCGACTCGGCGAAGAGGTTCGCGCGGTGATCGACGCCGGCGCCGACCTGATCCACTTCGACGTGATGGACAACCATTACGTTCCCAACCTCACCGTGGGCCCGCTGGTTTGCGAGGCGATCCGCCCGCATTGCAGCGTCCCCATCGACGTGCATTTGATGGTCAAGCCCGTCGACCGGATCATTCCCGACTTTGCGCGTGCCGGGGCGGCGATCATCAGCTTTCACCCGGAAGCGAGCGAGCACCTCGACCGCACGCTCGGCCTGATTCGCGACCAGGGTTGCAAGGCGGGACTGGTGTTCAATCCCGGCACGCCGCTCGCCTACCTCGACCACGTGATGGACAAAGTCGACCTGATCCTCATCATGTCGGTCAATCCCGGATTTGGCGGCCAATCCTTCATTCCCGCGGCGCTTGAGAAGGTGCGCGAGGCTCGCCGGCGCATTGCGGCGAGCGGTCGCGACGTGTGGCTCGAGGTCGATGGCGGCGTGAAGGCCGATAACATCGAATCGATCGCTCGCGCCGGTGCCGATACTTTCGTCGCGGGGTCGGCGATCTTCAGCGAGAAGGACCGGGGGGCGGCGATCCGGCGCATGCGCGAGGCTTTGAAGCGGGCTACAATGGCCGCCTAGCTGCTGGTCAGCTCGTTTCCCCGATTCGTACACCATGGCACTGCGCGGACTTCATTCCGATTGGCGATGGCATAGCTGGCGCTAGAGCGCTCGTTTGGTCATTTCCGTTCGCAAGTGATTCCCGTGTGGTGACCCATGACTGAAGACGAATTCCTGGCGCTCGGCCGCGCCGGATACAACCGAATCCCGCTGCACCTCGAGACGCTCGCCGACCTCGATACACCCCTTTCCATCTACCTGAAACTCGCCAACCGGCCGGGCTCGTACCTGCTCGAATCGGTGATCGGCGGCGAGCGCTTCGGCCGCTATTCGATCGTGGGCCTGCCCGCGCGCGAGCGCCTCGAGGTCGTCGGGCTGCAGGTCACCCGCACTCTCGACGGCGAGGTGGCTGATCGGCATACCGTCGCCGATCCCCTCGATTACATCGATGCCTACCTCAAGTCCTTTAGGGCCGCTCCAATGGCGCCGAAGCTGCGCTTTTCGGGCGGACTCGCGGGCTACTTCGGTTACGACACGGTGCGCTACATCGAGGGAAGGTTGCGCGGCGCGGCGAAACCCGATCCGCTGGGGCTTCCGGAGATCCGCCTACTGCTGTCCGAGGAGCTCGCGGTGGTGGACAACCTCTCGGGCAAGCTGCACCTCATCGTGTACGCCGATGCGGCCAGGACGGATGCCTATGCGTCGGGAATGCGGCGCCTGCAGGAGTTGCGCGCCCAGCTGCGCCGGCCCGCGGAGTTGCCGCCGCATTGCGCCGAGGGGTCGCTCGATGCGCCTACCTCCAACATCGGCGAGGGGGTGTTCTACGAGGCTGTCGCGCGGTGCAAGCGGCTGATCGCCGACGGCGACATGATGCAGGTGCAGATTTCGCAGCGCCTCACGCAGCGCTTTCCCTATTCGCCCGTGAACCTCTACCGGGCGCTGCGCTCGATAAATCCGTCGCCCTACATGTTCTATTTCGACTTCGGCGACTGCCAGCTGGTGGGCGCCTCTCCCGAGATCCTGGTGCGGCGCGAGGGCGATAAGGTGACCTTGAGGCCGATCGCCGGAACGAGGAAGCGCGGCGCCACGCCCGACGAGGATCTCGAGATGGAACGCGAGTTACTCTCCGACCCCAAGGAGCGCGCCGAGCACCTGATGCTGATCGACCTGGGACGCAACGATGTCGGACGGATCGCGAAGACCGGAACGGTGAAGGTCACCGAGACCATGGTGGTGGAGCGGTATTCCCACGTGATGCACATGGTGTCGAACGTGGAGGGCGCGGTTGATCCGGCGCTTACGCCGATGCAGCTGTTGAGAGCGACCTTTCCCGCGGGCACCGTGACCGGAGCTCCCAAGGTGCGATCGATGGAGATCATCGAAGAGCTCGAACCGGAGCGGCGCAGCGTGTACGCGGGCGCCGCCGGCTATCTCGGCTTCAATGGCAACCTCGACCTCGCGATCGCGATACGCACCGGCATCGTCAAGGATGGCCAACTCTACGTGCAGGCGGCGGCGGGGATCGTCGCCGATTCGATTCCCGAAAACGAGTGGCGTGAAACACAGAGCAAAGCGCGCGCGGTGCTCGCCGCCGCCGAGCAGGTGCACTCAGGCCTGGACGCGCCCCTCGAATGACCGCGCACTCACCCCCACGCCCCGGCGCCGGATCGGGCTTACTTGCTCCAGCCGGCGATGTCCGAAATCTCGAGCTTGAAGCCCGCGTTCTTCGGCAGCGCGTCGGCGTTGATGTCGTCCTCGGTTTTCTGGAATACCGCCGCGAGCTTGAAGCTCAGCTGCGCGAGGTTGGCGGGATCGGTAGACATGGTGATGCCTTTTTCATTCACGCGGATTGCGTCGCCGATCAGGCGCGTGAAGATACCCGTTGCAAGCTCGACGACCTTCGGCTTCAGCAGGACAGCGCTCGTGGACATGGAAGTTCGAGCCTTACGGGATTGGGGCATTCCATCCTACTCGCAAATCAGGTGCCATCGTGCTGCTGATGATCGACAACTACGATTCCTTCACCTACAACCTGGTGCAGTACCTCGCGGAGTTGGGCGAGGAGGTGAAAGTGGTGCGCAACGACGAGATGACGGTCGAGGAGATCGAGCGGTTGGGAGCCGAGCGCATCGTCGTTTCGCCGGGTCCCTGCACGCCCAATGAGGCCGGCGTCTCACTCGGGCTTATCCGGCGCCTTGCGGGGCGAGTGCCGATCCTCGGCGTGTGCCTTGGCCACCAGGCCATCGGGCAGGCCTTCGGTGGGCGGATCGTGCACGCGCAAACGTTGATGCACGGCAAGGTTTCAAGCATCCACCACGCCGGCAAGGGGGTCTTCTCCGGGCTGCCGACTCCCTACGAGGCCACCCGCTACCATTCGCTCGCGATCGAGCGCGCCAGCCTTCCCGCCGAGCTTGAAATTACCGCGTGGACCGAAGACGGCGAGATCATGGGGGTGCGTCACCGCACCCTTGCCGTCGAGGGAGTCCAGTTCCACCCCGAATCGATACTCACCGAGCATGGCCACGCCCTGCTTCGGAATTTCACCAGCCCTAGAGGATGACCACGATGTTCACGCCCCAGGAAGCCATCAATCGGCTGTGCGACAAGCGAGAAATCTTCTACGACGAGATGGTGGACCTGATGCGCCAGGTCATGGAGGGCAAGGTTGCGCCGGTGCAGCTCGCCGCGATCCTGATGGGCCTGCACGTGAAGACCGAGTCGGTGTCGGAGATCGCCGCCGCGGCCGCGGTGATGCGCGAGTTCTCGACGAAGGTCGATGCCGCCGGCCTCGAGCATCTCGTGGACACTTGCGGCACCGGCGGCGACAAGGCACACACCTTCAACATCTCCACGACCGCCGCGTTCGTTTCCGCCGCTGCGGGCGCGCGCGTGGCCAAACACGGCGGCCGGTCGGTTTCGTCGCAGTCGGGAAGCGCCGATGTCCTCGAAGCGCTGGGAGTGAATCTCGCCCTGACCCCTGCGCAGGTCGCGCAGTCCCTGCGTGAAGTCGGCGTGGGGTTCATGTTCGAGCCCAACCACCATCCCGCAATGAAGCATGCCGCCCCGGTGCGCAAGGAGCTCGGCATGCGCACGATCCTCAACATCCTGGGCCCGCTGACCAACCCCGCGGGCGCCCCTAACCAGGTGATGGGCGTATTCCACCAGGACCTCGTGGGCATCCAGGCGCGCGTGTTGAAAATGCTCGGCAGCCGGCATGTGCTGACCGTGCATGGCCACGACGGGTTGGACGAAATCACCATTACAGGGCCTACCCACGTGGCCGAGCTCAAGCACGAGTTCATCACCGAGTACACGATCGAGCCCCGGCAGTTCGGCCTCGACGTGGCGCCGATCGAGGCGATCCAGGTCAAGGATGCCGCCGACTCGAAGGCGCGGGTCGAGGCGGTCCTCGCCAACGAGTCCGGCCCGTCGCGCGATGTGGTCATCCTCAATGCGGCCGCCGCGCTCTACGTGGCCGGTGTCGCGGGCAGCCTCTGGGACGGCGTGGCCCTTGCGCGCGATGCGATCGAAAGCGGCGCCGCGCGCGCCAAGCTCGGCCAACTGGTGGCTTTCACCCGCTCCCTGCAAAAAGGCGGCTAGGTGGCGGACGTCCTCGACCGGATTCTCGCGGCCAAGCGGCGTGAAGTCGACGAAAGCCGCAAGAGCGTGCCGCTTGCCGAAATCGAGGCGCGCGCGGCGCTGGCTTCCGCACCGCGCGGCTTCGAGCGAGCGCTGCGCGCGAAGATCGAGCAGGGCAGGGCGGGCGTCATCGCGGAGATCAAGCGGGCAAGTCCAAGCAAGGGGCTCATCCGTGCGGATTTCGACCCCGCAAGGATCGCCCAGTCCTATGAGGCCCACGGCGCGGCCTGCCTATCGGTGCTCACCGACCGCGAGTTCTTTGGTGGTACGAGCAAGGATCTCCTGGCAGCACGGGCGGCGTGCTCGCTGCCAGTCCTGCGCAAGGATTTCATCCTGGATCCCTACCAAGTCCATGAAGCGCGGTCGTGGGGGGCGGACTGCATCCTGCTCATCATCGACGCAGTTTCCGACCGTGACCTGCTCGATCTCGAGGGCATTGCCCGCCAATTGGGCATGGACGTGCTGGTGGAGTGCCACGACGGCGACCAGCTGGAGCGCGCCCTTGCTTTCGCCACTCCCTTGATAGGCATCAACAATCGCGACCTGAAGACGTTCGAAACCCGGCTGGAAACCACCCTGGACCTGGTAGACCGCATCCCGGCCAACCGGCTGCTCGTCACCGAAAGCGGCATCAGCGCGCCAGCGGATGTCGCTCGTCTCAAAGCTGCAAAAGTGAGCGCCTACTTAGTGGGCGGCGCCTTTATGGCCGCCGATGACCCCGGAAAAGAGCTCCAAAGGGTGTTTTCGCTCGCCTAAGCCTTTGTGGCAGATCAGCAACAAGAGGGCCCGTTTGTTGCGCGATTGGCGAAAAACCCCTTGAGCGTTCGCTACGCCTTTGG
The DNA here is from genome assembly GCA_031396185.1 of Burkholderiales bacterium. Classification (GTDB taxonomy): domain Bacteria; phylum Pseudomonadota; class Gammaproteobacteria; order Burkholderiales; family Usitatibacteraceae; genus Usitatibacter. The sequence continues at coordinate 5,580 of JANNKG010000385.1, forward strand.
CATCATGCGAATGGCTTCTCAAAAGACTACGGGAGAAGTTCCAAGAATCGGGGCCCAGAAAACCCCCTCGAGGTTCCCAAGAAATCGCTCACAAGTAATTACGGCCTCACTTCAACAAAGGAGATTCTGATGAACAAGAAGCTGATCGCTCTGGCAGTTGCCGGCGCATGCGTTGCGTCGGACGCCATGGCACAGACCGCGAACCCGGTGACGCTCTACGGCCGCGTGTACTTGACCCTGGAGTCGGTCGAGGCCAAGGGTGGCCCCGCTCCGGTGGTTCGCCGCTCGCGCGTCGAGGACCAGTCCTCGCTGCTGGGGGTGCGTGGTACGGAAGATCTCGGCGGCGGCCTCAAGGCCTTTTTCCAACTCGAGACCGCTTTCCGGGCGGACCAGGCGGGAACCGCTTTTGCGACACGTAACAGCGGCATTGGCCTTCAGGGCGGGTGGGGTAGCTTCCTCATGGGACGCTGGGACATGCCCTACAAAATCACGACCTATTCGGTGGACGCTTTTGGCGACCTGACGATCGCGGGTATCACCAGCGCCGGGCATGACCGGAGCAACTTTGACCGTCGCGAGCCCAACGTGCTTCAGTATTGGTCGCCCAGCTTCGGCGGCTTCGCGTTCCGTCTTGCAGCGACCGCCAACGAGGGCAAGACGGCGACCAGCAACCCGCGGACTACCGGCGCGAACGTGACCTTCACGCGCGGGCCCGCTTATGCGTTCCTTGCATACGAAGAGCACAAGGACGTCTCGGCAACGATCTCCAAGGAAGAAGGTGTCTCAGGCGGCGGCTACATGAATTTCGGGCCCGTCAAGCTGGGAGCGGTCTACGAGGAGATCAAGAGGAGCGCCACCCCCTCGGTGAGCAAGAGAAAGTCGTGGTTGGGAAGCGTTGTTTGGACGATGGGCAACAACCAGTTCATCTATCAGCATCAGCAGATGAAGGATGGCGGCGCCACCGGTACATCGGAGCCTGATTGCGACACCAACACGTTGGCCTACAAGTACAACTTCTCGCGTCGCACGTTCTTCCTCGCGCAATACATGAAGATCGACAACAACGACTCGTCGACCTGCAATTTTGGCGCAGGCGCTCTGACCATCACCTCTGGCCAGGATCCGCAGGGCGTCTCGCTGGGTATTCAGCACGTGTTCTGATTTC
>JANNKG010000218.1:0-1851 GCA_031396185.1 Burkholderiales bacterium
GGACGTTGTCGAACTACATCGAGGTTCCGGCCGCGTATCGCCAGCCGCTGGTCACGCGCCTGAAGATCATGTGCGACCTGGACATCTCGGAGAAGCGCCGGCCCCAGGACGGCAAGATCAAGTTCAAGAAGTTCGGTCCCCTGGACATCGAGCTGCGCGTGGCGACCATTCCCACGGCCGGCGGCGTCGAGGATGTGGTGATGCGTATCCTCGCGGCCGGTGAGCCGATCCCGCTGGACAAGCTTGGGGTGCTGCCCACCAACATGGAACGGCTCAAGAGCTGCATCTCGAAGCCCTATGGCCTGTTCTTCGTGTGCGGCCCGACGGGTTCCGGCAAGACCACCACGCTGCACTCGGTGCTGGGGTCGCTCAACACCGTCGACACCAAGATCTGGACCGCGGAGGACCCGGTCGAGATCACGCAGAAGGGCCTGCGCCAGTGCCAGATGAATCCCAAGGCGGGGCTCAACTTCGCGAACGCGATGAAGGCGTTCCTGCGCGCCGACCCGGACATCATCATGGTTGGCGAGATGCGCGACAAGGACACCACCGCGATCGGCATCGAGGCCTCCCTCACGGGCCACCTGGTGTTCGCCACCCTGCACACCAACTCCGCCCCGGAATCGATCATCCGCCTGCTCGACATGGGGATGGACCCGTTCAACTTCGCCGACGCGCTGCTGGGCATCCTCGCGCAGCGCCTCGCCAAGCGCTTGTGCAAGTGCAAGGAGGCGTACACGCCGGATTCAACCGAGGTCAAGCATTTCATCACCGAATACTGCGGCGAGCTGGTCAACACGCCGGAGTTCAAGAACGATCCGAACGCGGGCTACAAGAAGCTGTTCGACCGCTTCCAGAGGGACTACGGCTTCGGCAAGCCCGAATTCAAGCTCTACAAGCCGAAGGGATGCGACATCTGCGGCGGCACCGGGTACAAGGGGCGCGCCGGACTGCATGAGCTGCTGGTCGGCACCGACCCCATCAAGAAGATGATCCAGGAGCACGCCCGCGTGGCCGAGATCCTCGCCCAGGCGCTCGCCGAGGGCATGCTCACCCTGAAGATGGACGGCATGGAAAAGGTGCTGCAGGGCATCACCGACATGGCTCAGGTCCGGGCGGTCTGCATCAAGTGACGACGCACATGACCTCGGGCCGCACGACCATCCCCGAAGAGCCTGCCCCCGAGGTTGTCAGCCGGGGGTCGGGGATCCAATCTCGGGCGTTAATCTCCGAGCCGACGCCGCGCTCGGTCAAGGACCTGGGGCGCGCGCTCGAGACGCATTTCCTCTCGAAGCTCGAGTATCTCAACGCGATCGGCGTCGCGCTGTCCCAGGAGCGCGACATCAACAAGCTCCTCGAGACGATCCTCATTGCGGCGAAGAACCTGACGCACGCCGACGGCGGCACGCTCTACCGGCTGGTGGGCGACAAGCTGCAGTTCGAGATCGTGCGCACCGACAGCCTGTCGATCGCCATGGGCGGCAGCTCCGGCAACGCGGTGCCGTTCTATCCGATCCCCCTGCACGGCGCCGACGGCAAGCCCAACAACACGATGGTCGCCGCCTACGCCGCGCTCAATAACCGCACCGTCAACATCGAGGACGCGTACACCGAGGAGGGCTTCGACTTCTCGGGCACGCGCAACTTCGACAAGCGCACCGGCTACCGGTCGACTTCCTTCCTCACCGTGCCGATGAAGAACCACGAGGGCGACATCATCGGCGTGCTGCAGCTGCTCAACGCGACCGACGCGGCGACCGGCCGCGTGGTGTCATTCAACGAGGAGGACCAGCGGCTCGCCGAGTCGCTCGCCTCGCAGGCTGCGATCGCGCTCACCAACCGGCTCCTGAT
>JANNKG010000248.1:0-4860 GCA_031396185.1 Burkholderiales bacterium
GGCGTCATGCCGGGAGCCTTCATGATGACCTTCACCTGCGTGCTCGATACGTCGGGGAACGCGTCGATGGGCAGCTGCCGGAAAGCGTACCAGCCCGCGCCCGCCACCAGCAGAGTGGCGAGGAGGACGAAGAGGCGCTGCGACAGGGAGAACCTGACGATCGCGGCCAGCATTACTTGCTCCCTTTGGCTTTTTCTTCGAGCCAGGCACCCTTCAGTGCCACCACCCCGCCGATCGCAACCTGCTCGCCGCCGTTGAACGCACCCTGCACCGTCACCTTCTGCCCCGCGCTCGCCGCCACTGTCACGGAGCGCGCCTCGAATCCATCGGCGTTCTTGACGAACACGTAGGTCTGCGCTCCGTCGTGCGCTACGGCGCCCAGCGGGAGTTCCCAGCCGGCGCCGGCGGTGCCGGGCATCTCGACCGCGACACTTTCTCCCGCGCGCAACGACCCCATCGCGCCCTCGACCGCCGCGCGGATCGACACCGTCTGGCTGCCGGGCGCGACCACCGCGCTCGAGCTGACGACGCGAGCCCGGGCATCGCGCCCCTGCACCTTCACCTTGGCGCCCGGCTTCCAGCGTCCCGCTTCAGCCGCAGGAACCAGGATGTCCAGCGACAGCTTGTCCGTCTCGGCGATTTGCAGCAGGGCGGCCGCCGGCTCGATCCGCTGGCCGGGTTTGGCGTCCAGGCGCGTCACGACTCCGGACCGCGGCGCCGCGAGCGTGATGCTGTCTTCGAGCTTGCCGCCGGCGGCAACGCGGGCGATGGTTGCGTCGGGCATGCCGCTCAAGCGAAGGGATGCCCGCGTCTGGGCAAAGGTCGCCTCGGCCTCCTTCATCGCCGCTTGCGATTCCTGGACGCGGCGCTGTGGAATGATTCCCGCGTCCCACAGAGCCTGCTCACGATTTGCGGTCTGGCGCGCGAGGGCGAGGCGCGAGGCGGCCTGCATGAGTTGCAGCTGCTGCTGACCGAGCTCGGGGGCGACGATGCGCAGCAGCGCCGTGCCCTGCCTGACGGGTTGGTTCAACTGCACCAGGACCTGGACGATCAATCCCGCCAGGGGCGAGCTCACGACCTGCTCCCGGTCGGGCGAGAGGATGACCTGCGCCGGAAAGCTCGCTGGGGTCGATTCTCCGGCGCGCGCGATCGGCGCCACCTGGATGCCGAGCGCCTGGAGCTGCTTTTCGGCGACCTTGAACTTGATCGAGGGCTCTGCGGCCGCAACCGGCAACAGTGCGGACAGTGCGGCAAAGGCCACGCAAACGGACCCCGTCTGGAAAAAAACTGGTTTCATTTCGATCCTCGTCTCCAAGCTGCACGCAAGCCGAGCGTGCCGCGGGACTTCAGCCGCGACCGCCAGCCTGAACGGATGGAACTAGACCTCGACGCGCGAAGCGTGGGTCAGGTGGACGACGAGGGGATGCGGGGAGGGCGGAACGGAGCGTCGCGTGCGGCATGGGCCACGGCGCGAGCGACGAAAGAACCCCGCACGATGCCTGGGGCGGTCGTGGTGGGCCAGTCGAAAGCCAGGAAGGGACACGGCTGGATGTGGGCCGCGGCGTGCAACAGCTCGTGGTCCAAGTCGTCGATGGGCGGAGTTCCGCGCGGCACGGGGTGCGCGGGTCCATGGGACGAGTCGACTGCCTGGGCGATCGCTATCCCGTCGCTCAGCTCGTGGGCCAGGCGCTTCACGTCGAAGATCGACGCGCCCAGGCTCGCGATAAACACGAGCAGCATGGCGCAGGACAATCGTCGAACGTAAGCGGATCTCATGGCCTCAATATTAGCCCGGATCAGCGCCCGCCGGGCTTCGGCTCCTCGACGCGGAAGGCCAGCGACTCGGTCCGCTCGCCCCGGCGCAGGATGAGCCGCGCACCGACCCACTCCCGCATCGATGCTCGACGAACGTGGGCGCGCTTCAGCGCAGGATGGCGCCGCTTTGCCAGGTGACGCCGAGGGAAACGAAGCGCTCGCCACTTGCGCCGCCCGGACGGGTGACCCAGGTTAGGTCGACGTCCAGCCGATCCTTGACCGCGGTCCAGCGCCCGCCAACCCTGACGAACGGCTTCTCGGAACTCTGCCCGTAGGCTTCCGCGAGCAGCGTGACGCGCTCGAGGGCTTCCGCTTCGATGGCAACGCCCCAAAGGGCGAGGTCACGTCGATGCTCGCGGTCGCGGATCCACCCGACGTTGGCGTGGACGACGAGCGGCGTGTTGCAAATCGCCTGGGTAAAAGGCATGAGGACGTACGGATGATGCCAGCCGCGGTGGCTCGCGTTGAGGGGACGCTTCGCGACGCCCACCACGAGCGCTACGCCCCACGGTTCTTCGTCGGTCATTTCGCGCAGTAGCGTCTTCGCCTGCGCGTAGGCGTCGGAGAATCGCGCCTCGCCGCCAGCGCGCGTGCGCGCGAATCCGGCCTGGAATTCCGTATTCAGGCCGAAATTGCAGGCGGGCACGAACCATCCGGTCGTCGCGTCTTTCGCCCGGTCCGCCCACGACTCGATCTGGCAGCCCTTCACCTCGACGATCGCAGCGTCGTCCGTGGTGAGCGGGCGCCCGGCGAGCGCGGGAAGTGCCACGACGAACAGCAGAAGAATGGTGCCAGCGACAACTCTTCGCAGAGATCCCTGACACCATGCTTTCCCGGACATCCGGTTCCTGCCCTATTTGGAGGGCGTGGTGCGCGATCGCATCTCGGCGATCCAGGAGGCGGGCAGGGCGATGTGCAGGCCGGCGCCATACGGATGCGGCGCGGTCGCGATGGCGACCAGCTGGCCCTGCTCGTTGAAGATGCCACCGCCGCTGCCGGTGGAGGCGATCGGGATCGACACTTCGAGCACCCTTCCGCCGGGTGTTGCGCGTAGCTGGTTCACCTTGCCCTCGGCAGCTTCGAGCTCGCCTTTCACATTCATGCCTACGGCGAAGATCTTGTCCCCCGCCTTGGCGTCTTCGGCGGCGAGCTTGAGTGGCGGCGTAGTGAAGCCCGTGACCGAGAGGCGGCAGAGATCGAGCTCCTCGTCGGTGATGTTGAGGTCGGCAGGATGCAATTGGGCCGCCACCTTCACGACGAGCTTGGTGCCCGCGGGGATGCCGTGGCAGGTCGTCACCATCTGGCCGCCCTGGTCGATGGCCAGCGCAAGGCCCACGGGCGTTGCCACGCCCGACATCGAATAGCTCAGCAGTTGCCCGGATGAGGTCGATGCGTCGGCGAGGATTTCGCCGCGGGTGCGCAGTTTCGGCGGCGGCGGTGGCGCGGGCTTCGCGGCTTCGACAACCGGCTCGACCGGTGGCGGCGCGGGCGCCTTCGGGCGGAACGCGAGGAACAGCACGATCATGATGAGCGCCATCCCGCCGATCATTGCGCCGAGGCGGATCTTGCGCTTGCGCGCTTCGTCCTCATCGTCGCCTTCGAGCTCGGGGTCGGGCGCAGCTTGCTGTGCGGCGGCGGCTCTCGCGGCGGCGGCGACCAGCGAGGCGTCGTAGGTGATGCGGCGATCGGGATTCGAGAGGATCTCGTAGGCTTGCTGCACCAGCGCGACGCCGCTCGGGTCCGACGGAACAATGCGCTGCAATTCAGCGCTGCGCATCTCGTGCGCGAGGCCGATTTCGATGGCCGTCGCGTCCCGGGCGACGCCGAGGATCTGGTAGAGCGTGTTCTTCGCCTGCGCCATGGCGGCATGATACGCAATAATCATGGTTGTTCGAATCTTCCGGAGGCTCGATGATCCGTTTCGTTTTGGCTGCGCTGTTTCTCGCCCTGGCCGGATGCGCGACCCGCTTCGACGTGCAGGGGCACCGTGGAGCGCGCGGGCTGGCTCCGGAGAACACGCTGCCCGCGTTCGAGCGCGCGTTGGCCCTCGACGTCACCACGCTCGAGATGGACGTGGGTGTCACCCGCGATGGGGTCGTGGTGGTGGGACATGACCCGCTGTTGAATCCCGACATCGTTCGCGGCCCCGACGGAAAGTGGCTCGAGAAGAAAGGGCCGGCCATCAACGAGCTCACCTTCGCCGAACTGTCGCGCTACGACGTCGGGCGGCTCAAGCCCGACACCGTTTATGCCAAGCGCTACCCCGAGCAGGTCGCGGTGGATGGCACGCGTTTTCCGCGGCTCGCGGAGGTGTTCGATCTCGCGCGCCGCACTGGCAACCGCGTGCGCTTCAATATCGAGACCAAGCTATCGCCGCTGGCTCCGCAGGAAACGCTTGCCCCGGAACCGTTCGCCCGCAAGCTCATCGAGGAGATCCGGCGGGCCGGGATGCAGTCGCGCGCGACCGTCCAGTCGTTCGACTGGCGGACTTTGCAGGTGGTGCAGAGGGAGGCGCCCGAGATCGCGACGGTCTACCTCACCGCGCAGCAGCGATTCCTCGACAATGTCTGCACCGGTCCGAAGGCCGGCGTGCCGGCGATTGCCGCGGCCGACTGCGGGCCGTCACCGTGGACCGCGGGTTTCCAGATGGCTGACCATGGCTCGGTGCCCAGGATGGTTCGCGCTGCCGGCGGACGACTCTGGTCTCCCGAATATCGCGATATCGACGCGGCCAGGTTGAAGGAGGCCCACGACCTCGGCCTGCGCGTGGTGGTCTGGACCGTCAACGACCCCGCGCAGATCGCCCGGCTGCTCGACCTCGGCGTCGACGGAATCATCAGCGACCGCCCCGACCTCGTCCTCCTCGAACTCAAAAAGCGCCAGTAAAACCAATAAAAGGGTCAGACACCTTCATTCGCGAATGAAAGTGTCTGACCCTTTTATTGGGGGGTCACCTGAGCGCGGCCGCGGCGTACGTTCACGAACGCCAGCACGATCCGGGCGGCGACGCAGAAAACGCCGGTGAGGAGGATGGCGAGGCGATGG
>JANNKG010000305.1:0-9943 GCA_031396185.1 Burkholderiales bacterium
CTTCAAGGATCCGATGACCCTCAAGATCGCGTTCGAGGGCAAGGAGAACCGCCTGCGGTTCGCGTCGTCGCGTCCCGCGGGGATCTCGGCGAGCGGCCTGTCCTTGGTGGGCATCGAGGTCGAGGCCGCCGATGACGTCAAGCGCACTCGCAATCTGGTGATGCGCCGGGCGATGCCGGACGACGACGCGAAAGACTTTGCGCCCCTCGACAAGGCAGAGCGCACGGTGCTGTACGAAGGAGTCGATGGCGTCGTGTTCGAATACTTCGGTTCCGAGAACGATTTCACCGACCCGAAGTGGGAAAGGACCTGGGATTACGCCGGGCGAGTCCCGCAACTGATCCGCATCCGCATCCGAACCGCGGACGGCGGCTCCCTGCCGGAGATGGTGATGCGGCTCATGCTCGGCGAAGAGGCCGGCTGCCTCGAAAGCGCCTTCCAGCGCGTCTGTCGTCCGCGGAGGAGCACGTGAGGCGCGCGCTGCCCGGCCGCCAGCGTGGCGTCGCCCTGGTCCTGGTGATGTGGGTCTCGGTGATCCTGGCCGTCGTCGCGGCGAGCTTCATCCTCGAGCGGCGTACCGAGACCCTGATCGTGATGAACTCGATTTCGATGGCGCGCGCTGCGGCGGCAGCCGATGCAGGTGTCACTCGCGCCATCTCGGAGTCCTATCGCAACGATCCCGCGGCTCTCGGCGCATGGAAGCGCGACGGCGCTCCGCACGACTGGGTCTACGACGGCGTGCCGGTGCGCGTCGAAATGCGTGACGAGTCTGCTAAAATCGACCTCAATACCGCCTCGGAACCGTTGCTGCGTGGATTGCTGGTCTCCTCGGGCCTCGCCGACGAGGATGCCAATCGCCTCCTTGACGCCATCCTCGACTGGCGGGACCCGGACTCCTTCAAGCGCCCCAACGGAGCCGAGGAACCCGATTACCGCGCCGCCGGGCTTTCCTACCGCCCCGGCAACGCTCCCTTTCAAGCCCTGGAGGAAATGCAGCTCGTGCTCGGCATGCGTCCCGAAATCTATCGTCGTCTCGCGCCCTCGCTCACGGTGTTTTCGCGCCAGCCGGGTGTGAATACCCAGGTTGCGAGCCGCGAAGTGCTGCTTGCGATTCCGGGACTCACCACGCAAGTCGTGGACGACTACATTGTCCGGCGAGAGGCGGCGCTCGCGGCGGGCGAGCCGGTGCCCACGCTCCCGCAGGCGGGGGCTTTCGCTTCGGGCATGTCGCCGGTGATCAACGTGCGCTCCGTCGCCCGCGGCGAGGATGGGACGATCTTTGCGCGCGAGGCGGTTGCGCTGCTGCGGCCGACGCCGCGCAAGCCCGTGACCTACGTGGCATGGCGCGAACTGCCGGCCCCGCCGCAGGCGCCTGAATAGATGGCCGCCATTCCCGAATTTGCGGGCGCCCGCCCGACGCCGCGATGGAAGCAGAAGCTTGCGGCTTTCTGGCGCTGGTGGACGGGCGAGCTCGCGGCGATGATGCCCGATCGCTTCGCGCGGGGCTCGCGTGTTCCGGTGCTCGCGCTCGAGGGCGGCGAGGTCGTCCTGGTCGAACCGAAATCTGCCGCGAGCCCCACTTCGCGCGTGGCCCTCGAGGCGCTCGATCCCAGCCAGGCGCGCGCCGCGGTGCGCGCGTTGCTCGAGCGCGCCGGCGAAAGCCGCGGGCGCGCGCGGGTGCGGCTGGCGCGCGGTGAGGCCCTGGTGCGCCGCGTGTCGATGCCGGCCGCAACGGAAGAAAACCTGGCGCAGGTAGTCGGCTTCGAGATGGACCGACTCACGCCGTTTCGCGCCGAAGAAGTGTACTTCGACCAGCGCGTGGTCTCCCGCGATCCCGCCTCCGGGCAGATCGGTGTGCAGCTTGCTGTCGCGCGCCGGGACCTGGTGGATGCGCGCGTTGCGCGCCTTCGAGATCTCGGCATCAGCGTGCAAGGGGTATCGGCGGGCGAGGAGGGCGGCCAGGGCGCAGCCGGGCTCGACCTCCTGCCTTCCGAGCATCGCGGCGAGCGCGAGAGTCCCAATGAACGCCTGGTCCGACGCGCGCTGGCGCTCACGGTCGTGCTGCTGCTGTTCGTAGCCCTGGTGCTGCCCGCGTGGCAGAAGCGCGAATCGATCATCGCGTTGCACCCCTCGATTGCCAAGGCGAAGCAGGAAGCCGAAGCCGCCGATGCCCTCGCGCGCACGCTCGAGCGCCAGGTGGCGGATTACAATTTCGCGCAGGCGAAGCGGCATGCGCCCTCCGCGCTCGCCTATCTCGAGGACGTCTCCAGGCTACTGCCGGACAATACCTGGGTGCAGCAGTTCGACCTGCGCACCGCGGGCAAGAGTCGCGAAGTGCAGATCACCGGCGAGACCACCTCGTCATCAAAGCTGATCGAGATCCTCGAGCAATCGACGCTCCTGCAGAACGCCACGCCGAAAGGCAGCGTCACTCGCGGCTCGCAGCCGGGAACCGAACGCTTCATGATCGCAGCGGAAACCCGCGCCAAGCCACTCCCCGAGGCGGTCCCGGCGCGGGACGTAGCAGTGGTGCAGCCCACGCCGCCGCCTGCTGTCCCCGCGCCCGCGGTTTCCCTTGTCACCCCTGTGGGTCCGGCGGATTCGCCCCCGGAGTCCGTCAGCGCCGATGGATCGCTCAAGGCTGCGCCCGCGCCGTCTCCCGCCGCCCCGCCCGTTCCCGCCAGGCTGCAAACGACGAGTCCTGGGCGACCGTACGTCCAGGCTTCCCCGGAAGAGATCAAGGCGCAACGAATCGAGCGGCAGCGGGCATACCTCGAGGCCAAGGCAAGGCGCGAAGCCGCAGGCCGGACCCGGGGCCAGAACCCGCCCTCGAGGCAATGATCCCGACATGGCTGCCACGATGAATCCGGACCAGAAGCGCAGGCTTGCACTCGGCCTGCTGGTGGTGGCCGTGGGTCTGCCGGTCGCGATCCTCGCAATCCTCTTCTGGTTGTCGAACCGGCACTACGGCGGCGCGCTCGAAGATTCGCAAAGCCGCCTCGAGCGCTACCAGCGCGTAGCGTCCATGCGGGCGTCGGTGGCGCGTGACATCGAACTGATGCGCACGCACGATCCGCGCAAGTTCTTCCTGCGAAGCGGCGCGGCGGCGTTGTCCGCGGCCGAGGCGCAGGAGGCGGTGCGCGCCATCGTCGAGGCCAATGGCGGTCGCCTGATCACGATGCAGGCGCCCAATACGCGCATCGACGGGCGCTATCGACAGGTCACTGTGAACGTGCAACTCACGGCGAACGTGCTCGCGCTTCGCAAGATCCTGAACGCCATCGAAACCCGCACCCCGTTCCTGTTCGTCGACAACCTGATGGTGCGCTCGCAGGTTCCTTCGAATTTCAAGCCGGGGCCGGGCTCCGAGCCGGAGATGTTCGTGCAATTCGATGTGTCGGGCTACTCGCTCGAGGGACCCGCCTGATGGGTTGGCTTGCCCCCCGGCCGTTCGTCGCCGTGTTGGCAGCGGTAGCGGTTCTGCTCGCGATCCTGATCGGATTCGAGACCGGGTTCGGTGCTCGCCTTACCCAATCGCCCGCGCGCGATGCCCCGAAGCGCGCCACGCCGCCGGAGGCCAAGTTGCTGCCGCCCGTGGTCGCCCAGGCGCCGGAACAGGCGTTTCCGGAGATCGCTGCGCGCCCGCTTTTCACGCCCACGCGGCGGCCCGCACCGGTGGAAGCGGTTGCCGGGAAACCTGCCTTTGCTCGGGGGCAGTTCGTGCTCCAGGGTGTGATCGTGGTCGGCGAGCAGCGCACCGCGCTGCTGCGCGAGAAAACGAGCGGACGTGTGCATCGCGTCGATCGCGGCAAGGACGTGAACGGCATTACCGTCGAAGCGATCGCTCCGACCGAGGTGACGCTTTTGATGGGTGGCGAGCGTGAAAAAGTGGCGCTTGTGATCCAGCGTCCCGAAGGTGCCGCGGCGCGTTCCGGTGCAGCGCCATCCATTGAGCCCGCCCAGGGGCCTTTTGGAGTTCCGGCCGCGGCGAGCGCCCCCGTCGCCACCGCCCAGCCGCAGAACCCGTCCCCGGGCGGCGTCCAAGCCCCCGCCACCAACGTGAACCCCGCTGCCCGAGGCAGCCCGGGCGCAGCAAATCCCGGAGTCGCGGGCGCAACCCAGCCGACCACGCAGCCGATGTCGCCCGAGGAACTCCTCGCTCGCCGCCGCGCGCGCCGCAACCAACCTACCCAGTGAGTCGCCCCATGGCCGTTCGTTTCCCGCTCAAACCTGTTGTCGTGGCGCTTGCCTCGGCTTTCGTCATCGCGTCGTGCTCGTTGATGCCGCCCTCGCTTCGCAGGGCCGAGGAGCTACCCGCGCCTCCCCTCGAGCTCGCGGTGGCGTCGCCCGCCGTTTCCGCAGAACTGGCTGCAAGCCCCGAGGCCGCCCCGGGTCCCCGGGTTTATCCGGGCACTGGCCGCTTTATCAACGCCAAGCCGGTCGCGCCCCGCGACCAGACGGGACCCGAGGAGGCCAGCCTCAACTTCGAAGGCCTCGACGTGCGCGAGGTGGCGAAGGTGATCCTCGGCGACTACCTGAAGCAGTCATATACCGTCCATCCGGGAGTCCAGGGCACCGTCACTTTCCGCACCGTCAAGCCGATCGCGCGCAGGGACCTGCTGCCTACCCTCGAGATGCTCCTTCGGCAGAACAACGCCGCCGTGGTGATCGAGGAGGGTGTCTACAAGATCCTGCCGGTCGCCGCGGTGCGTGGCTCGGTGTCGCCCCAGCTTGGCCACAGCACATTGCCGCTCCCGCAGGGATTCTCGGTCCTGGTGGTGCCGCTCGAGTACGTCGGCGCGCGCGAAATGGCCAAGCTGCTCGAGCCCTTCGCTGCCGACAATACGGTGCGTGTCGACGAGGTCCGAAACCTGGTGATCATCGCGGGCAACCAGCGCGAGATGCGCCACCTCATGGATACCATCGAGCTCTTCGACGTCGACTGGCTCTCCGGCTATTCGGTGGCCCTCTTCCCCATCAAGAGCGCCGAAGTCAAGACATTGGTCGCGGACCTCGAGAAGGTGTTCGGCGCCGGTGCGCAAAGTCCCCTCGCGGGCGTCGTCCGCGTGATTCCCATCGAGCGGATGAACGCGCTCTTCGTGGTCTCCACCCAGGCTCGCTACCTGGACATGGCCAAGGAGTGGCTCGAGAAATTCGACCAGGTCGGCAGCACTTCGGGCGGCTCGCGCTTCTTTGTTTACCAGGTGAGGAACGGCAAGGCGGAGAACCTCGCGCAGCTGATCGGCGACCTTTTCTCGTCGCGGCGCACCACCACCACCGCGCCCACGCTCGCTCCGGGGTCGCGCCCGACCGAGCTGCGCAGCGCACCGTTCGGGCAGATCGCGCCGGCAGCCCAGACGACCACTACGTCGGTGACACCGATGCCTGCAGCGGCAACATTCCAGTTGCCCGGAGGGGGAATCGCCGGGCAGACGGCCAACGAAGTGCGCGTCATCGCCGACAAGGACACCAATTCGCTGCTGATCCTCGCGACGCCCTCGGATTACGAGGTGATCGAAAGCGCGATTCGCAAGCTCGACGTGATTCCGCGCCAGGTCCTGGTGGAAGTGATGCTCGCGGAGGTCACGCTGAGCGACAACTTCGACTTCGGCATCGATTGGTTCGTCACGCTCAACAACAGCACATCGGGCCAGCTGAGCCTCGGCGGATTGCCCGCCCTGCCCACGGGAACCGTCGTTCCGCGCACCGGCTTCAACCTCGTCCAGCTGAGCGGTGCCGGCAACATCCGGGCGGTCTTGAACGCGCTCGGCCGCGACGGCAAGGCGCAGGTCCTCGCCACGCCGCAGATCATGGTCCTCGACAACCAGAAGGCCCAGATCAAGGTGGGCAATCGCATCTCGGTTCAGACGCAGGCGCAAACGGGGGTGGGAACCACCAGCGGCGTGCTGAACAGCTTCCAGTATCTCGAGACCGGGATCCTGCTGGCCGTCACTCCGCGCATCAATTCCGGGGGGCTCGTGACCCTGGAGGTGAATCAGGAGGTGAGTGTCCCCGGCGACCTCCCCGCCAATTCAGCCAATCCGAACCCGCCCGTCAATTCGCGTTCCGCGCAAACCACGGTAGTGGTCGCCTCGGGAGAAACGGTCGTACTCGGCGGCCTCATCAGTGAAGACAACGGCCGTTCGACCGGAGGGATCCCCTTGCTTTCCAAAATCCCCATCCTGGGCGCGGCCTTCGGAACCCAGTCCTTCCGACGCAACCGCACCGAGCTGGTGTTAGTAATCACTCCGCGGATCGTCAACGATACGGTGCAGGCTCGTCAGGTCACCGAGGAGCTGCGGCGCAAGCTTCCGGCCCTGGAATCCCTACTGCCCAAAATGCCCAAGAACCCGCCTCCGACCACCCCCGGAAGCGCTCAGGCACCCCCGAAATAAGGGTAGAACTCAGATTAAGAAGGTGTCCGAACGCATTGAAACCCAATGTGTTTGGTGTATCGTTTTCCCCACCTTGTTGTAAAAACAACACACTGTTGTAAAAATCTTTCGAATTTGTTTGACGCGGAGAATTAACTTGAATAGTCTTTGGCCACAACAGGACGGGTGCGCAGTGGGTAAATCACGGTTTGGGCAGGTGTCGTCGGGAGTGGTTGCGGTGCTGATGGTCGCCTTGATGGCGGCCTGCGCCACAGTGAATCCGCGCAGCTCCCAGGACATCGTGAGGGAAAGGGCCCAAGCCCGCTGGAACGCGCTGGTGCAAGGGGATGTGAAGACGGCGTACGAATTCTTCAGTCCCGGCAGTCGAGCAACCGTGACCCTGGCGGATTTCGCCAGCGGCATCAGAATTGGATTCTGGAAAGCGGTCGTGGTGGAGCAGGTGGAATGCGCTGCGGAAAGCTGCGAAGTGAGCTCCACCATCGAGTACGACCACCGCGGCATGCGCGTCAAGACCCCGCACCGCGAGACCTGGGTCCGCGAAGGTTCGAATTGGTGGTTTCTGCGTAGGTAGTCCGAATGACGCAGCTGAAAAGACGGTTTCGATGGTTTGTTTGTAAAGATGCTATCCCTTGGGATAGAATTCGCGAGTTGTAACCTCTGGAAAGTGATCACTTTCTTAACAAAGGAGTAAGGGAAAAATATGAATACTTTCAAAAGAAAAGCTCTGTTCACCGCCGTCGTCGCAGGCTTGGGCGTCGCCGGTAGCGCAGAAGCCGTCTTCGTCGCCCCCAACAACACGGGACAAGCCCTCGTATACCCGTATTACACGGTGCAGAACAACGGCACCAACTCGTGGAACACCTACATCTCGGTTGTCAACACCACCGACGTGTCGAAGGCCGTCAAGGTCCGGATCCTCGAAGGCCGCACCTCTGCGGAAGTGCTTGACTTCAACTTGTTCCTGTCGCCCAACGACGTGTGGACCGCTGCCATTGTTCCGAGCGATGCGTCCAACACCTCGGCTGGCCGCATCCTGACCGCCGACCGGTCCTGCACGGCGCCCGCGATCCCGGCTGCCGGCGAGCCGTTCCGGAACTTCCAGTACAGCGGCCAGGTAGCAGGCCTGGGCCGTGACCTGGCCCGTACCCGCGAGGGCTACATCGAGATGATCGAGATGGCTTCGTTCACCCCGGGTAGCCCCACGGATGTTGCGGTCACCCACGTGAACGGGGTTCCGGATGACTGCTCGTATGTGCAGGTTGACAGCCAGCTCCTGCTTCTCGCCGATGCGATCCCCCCCACGGGCGGACTCATGGGCACGGGCACGCTGATCAACGTGAACACGGGCCTGGATGCCGGCTATCGCCCCAACGCACTCGACGCGTTCAGCGACACCGTTTCCTTGACCAGCCCGGGCGAAATCCTCCCGAACCTCGGCGACGTATCGCCCCCGGCCAGCGTCGTCTTCAACAGCGGTTACCCCGGTGGCGGTGCCGGCAGCATGGTCGCGACGGTTTATCGTTCGGACTTCCTGGACGGCTCGCATGTGCTGGCTGGCGCGCAAGCCTTGGCCTCGGTGTTCATGCATGAGTCGATCATGAACGAGTACGTGCTGGACACGGTGTCCGCCTCGCAGACCGACTGGGTCGTTACCCAGCCGATCAAGAGCCTCTTCGTGGACGACGTGACCGCTGCCTCGCCGTACAGCAACATCCTCACCGCCAGTGGCGCGTGCGAAACCGTGGAATTCTCGTTCTTCGATCGTGAAGAGCGTGGCGCCACGGCCGGCGGGATCGACTTCTCGCCGTTGCCCCCCTCAGGCGACGCGTCGTCGATCTGCTGGGAGACCACCGTCCTGTCGATCCGCAATGGCGCAACCCACATGCCGACGGATCCCGCGATCTCCGGCGTACTGGCCTCCCGTAACACGACGTCCATCACCATCACCCCGTCGTTCCAGAACGGCTGGGCGAACCTGCGCTTCACGGGTGATAACGCCACGGGCGTCGGCATCCTTGCCAATCCCGCCAGCTCCGACGCGACGGTGTTCGAAGGCGGTGTAACGCCGCCGGTGAACTTCACGAACAACGCGACGGTGTACCTGGGGCTGCCGGTCACGGGCTTCATGGTCCGCACGTTCAGCAACGGTGGCCTGACCTGCGCGACCGGCTCTTGCCAGGGCAACTACGCGAGCCTGTTCGATCACGCGTATCGCAACAACATCACGCCGTAATAAAAGAGCGAAAAGCGGGGGAGACGTTTCCCCCGAGCCCTACCCACAGGCGGACCCAGGTCCGCCTGTTTTTTTTCTTTTGTGACGGATTTCACAACATTAACAACCCCAATTCTGGTAAACTTAACGCTCAGCATTAGCATCAACCCGTATCACGTTGTTTAAACACAGTTTTGACGCCCACAGAGGCGTCGACCAGCCGACAGGGAGAATCCACATGCTTACAGTCCAAACCCTCATCCGGCGCACAGCAGCAGCTTTGGGTGCGATCGCCGCCTTGACTGTTCCAGGCCTTGCGACCGCCCAAGTCGTCTCACTCACGGGCGCTTCCGGCAGCTCGTGCACCTATTCGCAGATGACCGTGCTTCCTAACGGAAACGTTTCCGTCACGTGCTCGAGCGCTTCGTCCCCTGGTGTTTTCACCCTGACCGCCCCGACGTCGCTCACCACCAACACCGCCAATTCCGGAGCCCAGGTCAAGGTCACCCGCTCAGGCGGGACCGCCGGGGGTTCGGACATCGCCTTCACCGTGTCCGGCGCGTCGTGCAGCCCGGTGACGAACAGTCCGCTCCAGTTCTCTGATGGGATCGCTGGTTCCCAATCGATCGAGATTTCTACCACTGCAACATCGGGCGATTGCGTTGTCACGATGACGTCGGCCTCCGTGGGTACGCGCACGAGCCCGTTCGCGCGCACGATCAAGGTATCGGACCCGAACGATAATGTCGCCTTTGCATTCACTTCGAATACGTCGACGACAACCGTCGGGGGCGGCGCCGTTACGCTCACCGTGACGAGGACCGGCGGGATCAACGGCACCTGGAATGTTCCGTACGTCCTTGCAGGCACGTTGGCGGGCACCGCTGACGATGGCGCCACCTCAAATGGTGAATTGAGCGGCACGCTTACCTTTACGGGCGCTGTGGGCTCGGTGCCGGGCAACCAGACGGCGTCGCTGACTTACACGCCACCGGGTTCTCCAGTTCCGCAGCCTTCGAACTTGGTTATCAGTTTCGGCGTACCCACCGGCGGCATAGGAGCTCCGCAAGTGGCAACCATCGGCGCGCCCCACGAGTTGACGCTCAACAGCGCCCCGGTGGGATGCCCGGTGCCGGAGACCGTCGCGAACTCGATGATGAACGCGTACGCCAATGGCGTGACGCTGAGAATGCCTTCCAATATGATCTCGACGTTTGTCCTGCCGCCACCCGCCCTCGGTAAATCGACCGGGCAGTTCTACCTGGCTTCAGGGACGAGTAGCTTCCCCGTTGCGCCCTACTATTTCGAGATCCACATCAACAAGTGCAAGGGCCTG
>JANNKG010000317.1:0-7688 GCA_031396185.1 Burkholderiales bacterium
GCGGGTCGTTTCGCTGCGGCTTTCTTCATCGGCTTCCTGGCGGGCGACTTCTTGGCCGCCGGTTTCTTCGCTGCCTTCTTGGCTTTCTTAGCTGCCATTGATGAATCCTCCAATCTGATGGTGACGTTGGGTGCTAGTCCATCCCGCCCTAATGGCGCGACCACGAGAGGATGCACAACACGAAAACGCCTTGTCAACACTTTTCACTCGGAAGAACAGCTTTTCTCCCTCTGCGTGTCGCTTGCGCAACAGGAAAATCACTCGAGTTCGGCGCGCGCGGCTTGCACATCGAGCACCTCCATGGCGTCGCGCGGCTCGAGCGCGGCCGCCCTGGAATACAGCTTTCCCGCCTCTTCGAGCGCCTTCTTGCCGTGCATCAGCACCAGGCCGTTGGCCATCTCGATGTGCGCGATGGGCGAATCCGGCACCAACTTCAATGCCTTGCGGAAATGGTCTTCGCCCGCCTCCCGCTTCGCGCCGTAGGTGAGCCCGCCGACCAGGCCGCCGACCTTGTCGATGATCTCCGCGTGGTACGCGCCCATGGCGATATGGGCGTCGGCGTGGCGGGGCTCGAGCTTCAACGCGCTCTCGAGGGCGGCGCGGATCTTGCCTCCAAAACCCTGCGAGAGCGCCTTGGCGACCGAAATTCGCTGGCTATAGCGCCCCGCGGCGTAGGCGTAGAGGTAGTGCGCGTTCGCATTCTTCGGCTCCGCTTTCGCCTGCGCTTGCGCGCGCTGCATCACCTCCTCGAAGAGCGCGATCTTCGCGCCCTCCTTCGGCTCTACACCGTTGGCGTAGATCGCCTGGGCCTTGTTGGCGGCGGTAACGCCCGCGCCACCCGCGCCCAATCCGGCCGCGACCGCTTCGGCGAACTTCCCCTGGTGGAAGCATCGCCAGGCTTCCTGAGCCTTGGGGTCCCTGGGAAACGGCTCGCAGTCGCCGCGATGCAGCTTGTCCCAGTTCTTCTTGAGGGCATCGCCGGCGAAGGCGAAGGACTTGGCGGGATGGGGAAACGCCTTCCACTTCGGTGCGGCCATGCGAGCTCCTCAGTCGATGTATTGCAGGCTCAGGCGGTCCAGATGCCGGCGCGCTTCGCCCACCAGGTACGGCGCCACCAGCGCCATCACCTGGAAGGCGCCTTGCCCGAGGTCGTTGTCGCCGGCCCGCGACATCGTTGCGGTGCGCGGCGCGCGCAGGGACTGGTAGTTCAGCCAGTAGGTCGCAACCACGAGGACGTTGCGCGCAAGCGCGCGGATCTCCGCGGGCTGGGCGCGCATGGCCCGGGCGCCGACCAGCCCGTCGCACAGCGTCACCATCGCGTCGAACTTGCGGTCAACGATGCGGTTGAAGCGCTCGCGCAGGCGGCGGTTGCGCCACACCAGGTCGTCCAGGTTGCGGTACAGGAAGCGGTAGTCCCAGATGCTCTCGAGCATGAGGTGCAGGTAGAGCCACAGGTCTTCCACGGCCTCGGGGGCGCCCGCCGACGCGCGGGGCTGGACGTCGACGCGCTCCTCGAAGGCGGCGAAGAGCTGCTCGACGATCTGGTCCTTGTTGCGAAAGTGGTAGTACAGGTTGCCGGGGCTCATGTCGAGCGCCGCGGCGATCATCCCGGTGGTGACGTGCGCCTCACCCTGCAGGTTGAACAGGGTCAGGCTCTCGGTAAGGATGCGCGCGCGCGTGCGCTCCGTGCGTATCGTGTTGCCATCCGTCTTTACCGCCATGATGGCGGCGAGACTATCACGCCGCGCGCGCTACCCTCTCGATCAGGCGCGGGCCCGCGAGCGGCGCAGCTGCTCGACGCTCACCTGGAGCTGGGTGACCTGGCGCGAAAGCGCACGCACGTCACGGGAGGTCGGCACGCCGAGCTTCGAGATCACCCTGGAGACGCGACCCTCGAACACCTTTTCGAGGTGCGACACGGCGTCGACGGTACGGCTGCGGGCCTCGTCGGCACGCGCGGACACCGCTTTGCGGGCCTCGTAGGCCTTGGCGATCACGGGCTTGCGGCTCTTCTGTTCGAGTGCCGCGCCCTGCTTGAGGAGCGCATTCACCGTGGAGAGCGCCGATGCCTTGAGGCCGTTCAGTCTTGCCGCAACGCTCGGCGCCTTGCGAGGGGTACGGGTGGCGCCAGAGGTGCGTTTGGTGCGTTTGGTGCGTGTCATGTCGTTTCCTTTCAGGGGCCGTTGGCCAAGAGACAACCTGACATTACGCGAGGGAATTAGAGCGTTCAGCCTAAAGTGCGGCGTGTATCATTCGCCGGAAAACCAAGAACGCTCGCGAGGAGAATCCATGACCTATTTCGTGACCGGCGGGACCGGTTTCATCGGCCGCTTCCTGATCGACCGGCTGATCCGGCGCGAGGG
Source organism: Burkholderiales bacterium (assembly GCA_031396185.1). GTDB lineage: Bacteria > Pseudomonadota > Gammaproteobacteria > Burkholderiales > Usitatibacteraceae > Usitatibacter. The sequence continues at coordinate 2,364 of JANNKG010000317.1, forward strand.
CGACATCCACGTGCTGGTGCGCAAGGGGTCGGTGAAGAAGCTGGACGAGCTTCGCAGCCGCTGGGGCACCGACGAAAAGCGCGTTATCGCCGTGGTCGGCGACCTCGCGAAGCCCCGGCTGGGCCTCGCTCCCGGAGACATCGCGCGCCTCAAGGGGAAGGTTCGCCACTTCTTTCACCTCGCCGCCATCTACGACCTCGCCGCCGACGCCGAGAGCCAGGACCAGGCCAACATCGAGGGCACGCGGAATGCCGTGCAGCTCGCCGGCGCGATCGGGGCGGGATGCTTCCACCATACGAGCTCGATTGCCGCCGCAGGCCTGTACGACGGCGTCTTCCGCGAAGACATGTTCGAGGAGGCGGAGGAGCTCGACCATCCCTACTTCCGCACCAAGCACGAGTCGGAAGGCATCGTCCGGGGCGAGTGCACGGTGCCCTGGCGGGTCTACCGGCCCGGCATCGTCGTAGGCCACTCGCAGACGGGGGAGATCGACAAGATCGACGGGCCCTACTACTTCTTCAAGTTGATCCAGAAGATGCGCAGCCTCCTGCCGCCCTGGATGCCCACCGTCGGCATCGAAGGGGGGCGAATCAACATCGTGCCGGTGGATTTCGTGGTCGATGCCATGGACCACATCGCCCACAAGAAAGGCCTCGATGGGCGCTGCTTCCACCTCACCGACCCGGAGCCGCGGCGCATTGGCGAGATCCTGAACCTGTTCGCACGTGCCGCCCATGCGCCGCAGATGACCATGCGGGTGAATGCGAAGATGTTCAGCTTCATCCCCTCCTTCGTCCTCGATTCGGTGATGTCGCTGGCACCCGTGCGTCGCATCCAGAAGCAGGTGCTCTCGGACCTCGGCATCCCGAAGGACATGTTCACCTTCGTGAACTACCCCACCCGCTTCGACACGCGCGAGGCGGAAAAGGCCCTGAAGGGTTCGGGGATCGCGGTGCCCCACCTCGATGACTACGCGTGGCGGTTGTGGGACTACTGGGAGCGCCACCTCGATCCGGACCTCTTCATCGATCGCTCGCTCGCGGGAAAGGTGTGCGACAAGGTGGTGGTAGTGACTGGCGGCACCTCGGGCATCGGGGAAGCAACGGCCTACAAGCTGGCCGAGGCGGGCGCCCAGGTAGTGGTGGTCGCGCGCGATCCCGAGAAGTCCGGCCCGGTGATGGAGCGCATCAAGGCCGCGGGCGGGAAGGCAAAGTTCTTCTCCTGCGACCTGGCCGAGTTCGCCGACTGCGACAAGCTGGTGGCGGCGGTGCTGAAGGAGTTCGGCCAGTGCGACTTCCTGGTGAATAACGCCGGGCGCTCAATCCGCCGCGGGATCGCCTCGTCATTCGATCGGTTCCACGATTTTGAGCGCACCATGCAGCTCAACTATTTTGGCAGCCTGCGCCTCATCATGGGATTCCTCCCCGCGATGATGAAACAGGGCGGCGGCCACATCATCAACATCTCCTCGATCGGCGTGCTGACCCGGGCGCCGAGGTTCTCGGCCTACGTGGCCTCAAAGGCGGCGCTCGACGCCTTCAGCGACTGCGCGGCGAGCGAGTTCGTCGACAACAACGTCCACTTCACCACCATCAACATGCCGCTGGTGAAGACGCCGATGATCGCGCCCACCAAGCTCTACAACCACGTGCCTACGCTCACCCCTGAGCAGGCGGCCGACCTGGTGGTCCAGGCGATCGTCTACCGGCCGGTGCGCATCGCCACGCGCTTGGGCGTGTTCGGTGAAATCCTCCACGCCGTCGCACCGAAGGCGACCCAGATCCTGCTGAACACCGCCTTCCGCATGTTTCCCGACTCGGGCGCCGCCAAGGGCAAGAAGGGGGAAGAAGCCAGGGAGGTCGAGCTCACGCCGGAGCAAATCGCGTTCGCCCAGATCACCCAGGGCATTCACTGGTAGGAGAAATCATGGCCACTTCCCTCAAGGCCGGCGACCCGGCCCCCGACTTCTCCGGCACCACGACCGACGGCAAAAAGGTCGCCCTCAGGGACTACCGCGGCCGGAAGCTGGTGATGTATTTCTATCCGATGGACGACACGCCGGGGTGCACCAAGCAGGCGTGCTCGCTGCGTGACCACAACGCCGAGATCGTCGCCAAAGGCGCTGCGGTCCTCGGGGTGTCCACGCAGGACGAGGCGTCGCACCGCAAGTTCACCGAGAAATTCAAGCTCAACTTTCCGCTGGTCGCCGATACCGACGGCGCCGTGGGGCGCGCTTACGGAACGATCGGCGGTGCCGGACTCCTCTCGAAGCTCAAGTCGGCCGCCGGCATGGCCGACCGGGTGACTTTCGTGATCGACGAGAAGGGGCGGATCGCGCACGTGATCGACAAGCCCCAGGTGGGCCGGCACGCCGAAGAGGTGCTGGCGCTGCTCTAGCGGGCGAGCTCCTCGCGCAGCACCGCGATCGTGGCCGGGTCGTCGATGATCTTCAGGTGCCCCATTCCCGAGAGGGTCACGTTGCGGCGCGCCCACGCCAGGCGGCACGTCTCCTGCGGCGCCACCAGGTTGTCGTGTAGCGAGTAGACAGACACCGTGTCCACGCGCGCCGTCCCTTGAGCCTCGAACGCTTCCAGTTCCTTCAGGAACTCGCACCCGCGGCACATCTGGCGCGCGTTGGCCCCAAGGCCGATCGCGGCGAGCGCAGTGCCATGATGCGGACTTGCGATCGTGATGAGCCGCGCCACGCGCGCGGTGCCGTGTGAGCGCAGGTATTCCCGCGCTGCGAGCCCGCCCATGCTGTGGCAGATGAGGATGACGCGTTCCACGGCGCAACCGCCGGCGACGCGCTCGATCTCGCGGTGCAATTTCGCCGCGAACGCCTCGATCGAGCTCAGCACCACCGGGAAATTGGGCGCGAAGACGGGACCCACCCCCTGCGCGTCGAGCCATCGCGCGAGGTAGCGGAAATAGCCGCGGTTGCTGAAGTAGCCGTGCACCAGGATGATCGGCACCCCCGCGGCGGGAAGCGCGGGCGGATCGGGGCGCAGCGCGAACTTCCACGGCAGGTAGAAAAGGTTGTCGGCGAGCAGCGCGCGGTACTCGCCCAGCAGGTAGCGGGGCACGCCCGCGAGGCCGATTCGGTGCTCGGGAGGGCGCGGCGAGCGGTTGATCCACGCCAGGGTCGAGCTCAAGCAGACGAGGGCGAAACGCGCCGCCAGCCCTGCGACGAGGGCGAGGGGCACGAGGGCGGCCACCGGCCAATCGCGTGTGACATGCAGCCACGCGCCGAGCGCCGTGTAGGCGGCGAGCTCCAGGGCGAGGAAAAGTCGGACCAGGTGGGCAAGCATGGGGCGCGCGCAGTATACAATCGCTCGATGCCGTTGCACGCCGCGACAATCTTCCTCAGCGCGTTCTTCCTTTTCCTCGTCCAACCGCTCCTCGCAAAGCAGATCCTGCCGTGGTTTGGCGGAGCCGCGATCGTGTGGACGCTGTGCATGGTATTTTTCCAGCTGGTGCTGTTGCTGGGTTATGCCTACGCGCACTGGCTGACCCGCTTCCCGGGCAAGCGGCAGGCGATGATCCACGTCGCACTGCTGTTGGCGAGCCTTGCACTGCTGCCGATCGCGCCCGACGCCGGCTGGAAGCCGGCGGGCGACGACAATCCCGTGGTGCGCATCCTGCTGCTCCTGTTCGCCACCATCGGCTTGCCGTATTTCCTTTTGTCCTCCACCAGCCCGCTGGTGCAGTCCTGGTTCGCGCGCGCCTATCCCGGCTCGAGCCCCTACCGCCTGTTCGCCCTGTCGAACTTCGCCTCCATGCTGGCGCTGCTCGGCTACCCGTTCCTGTTCGAGCCGTGGTTCACCAACCCGCAGCAGTCCATGTGGTGGTCGGTGGGTTACGCGGGATTCGTCCTGCTGTGCGCCGCACTCGCCTGGAAGAGCCGCGAGCTGCCCCCCCTGTCGCAAGAGGGCGGGCAAACGGCAAACGATGCCCGGGAACCCGCGCCGCGCGGGCGCCTCATCGTCCTGTGGGTGGCGCTATCCGCCATGGGGTCGGTGACGTTGCTGGGGGTCTCCAATCACCTCACCCAGAACATCTCCTCGATCCCGCTGCTCTGGGTCATTCCGCTCGCGGTCTACCTGCTCACGTTCATCCTGTGCTTCGAGGGCAGCGCCTGGTACCGGCGCGACACCTACCTGGGAAGCCTGATCTGGGTCCTGTGCGTGATGGCGTGGTTCCTCGCCGACAAGAGGCTGCAGTTCGAGCTGCTGTGGCAGATCGTCGTCTTCACCATCGGCCTGTATTTCGTCTGCATGTTCTGCCACGGCGAGCTCGCCCGCCTGCGCCCGGGGCCCAGGCACCTCACCCTCTTCTACCTGGTCGTCTCCCTGGGCGGGGTGATTGGCGGTGTGCTGGTGGGGATCGTGGCGCCGGTCACCCTGCCCGGATACCTCGAGCTCGAGATCGCGCTGGTGGTCATCGCATCGCTCGCCGTCGTCACCAACCTGCGCAGGCCCGTCCCCATCTTGGCGGCCCTGGTGGCGGTGGTCGGGGTCACCCTCTTCGCGCTCGCCTATCGCATCCACACCTTTACCGAGGACACCCTGCAGATTGCGCGCAACCACTACGGCGTCCTGCGGGTCAAGGAGAACCAGACGCGCAGCGACGACATCGACACCAAGTATCGATCGCTCGTCCACGGCGCGATCCTGCATGGCGAGCAGTATCTGTCGGAAAAGTACCGCCGTTCGGCGACGACCTATTACAAGGCCTCCTCGGGCATCGGGCGCGCGATACTGGCGTTTGCGGGGAAGCCCATCAAGGTCGGCGTGATCGGGCTCGGGGCCGGATCGCTCGCGGTCTACGCCGATGCCGACGACACCTACCGCTTTTACGACATCAATCCCGCCGTGATCGAAGTGGCGAACCACTGGTTCACATACCTCAAGGACTCCGACGGGAAAATCGAAACCGTCCTCGGCGATGCGCGCCTGTCCCTCGAGCGCGAGCCCCCGCAGAACTTCGACCTGCTCGCGGTGGACGCCTTTTCGGGCGACGCCATTCCGGTGCACCTCATCACCGTGGAGGCCTTTGCCGAGTACCTGCGCCACCTGAAGCCCCAGGGCGTGATCGCATTCCACGTCTCCAACCGCTTCCTCGATCTCAAGCCGGTGCTCCTTGCGATCGCCGAGAAACACGGCCTCGAGTACGCATTCGTGCACGAGACTGCCGAGAGCGGCGGCACCACCAGCGACTGGGTCCTCATTACGCGCTACAAGCCGTTCATCCTGAAGCAGGAGATCGTCGCGGTCACCGAGCCGGTGGCGCCGCGGCCCGACTGGCGGCTATGGACCGACGACTTCA
>JANNKG010000320.1:0-1522 GCA_031396185.1 Burkholderiales bacterium
GTGCGTGGCGGAGTCGTGGTGCACGTGGGCGAGCTCGATTCGCTCAAGCGCTTCAAGGAAGACGTGCGCGAGGTGAAGTCCGGCTTCGAGTGCGGCCTTTCGCTCAAGAACTACAACGACGTCCTGGTCGGCGACCAACTCGAGGTCTTCGAGGTGGTCGAGGTGGCGCGCACGCTGGCCTGAAGGATGAGCATGTCGAAAGCTGCCGGGGCTTCGCAACCAGGTACGCGCAGCGCCCGAATCGCCGACCAGATCCAGCGAAGCCTGGCGGAGGTCATCCGTCTGGAACTGCGCGATCCGCGGGTCGGCTTGATCACTCTCACGGGAGTGGAGCTGTCCGGCGACCAGTCGCACGCGAAAGTGTTCTTTACGATTCTCGGGTCGCCCTCGGACGTGGAGCACGCACTCGAGGGGCTGGGCCGCGCTGCTGGTTTCCTGCGCTCCGAGCTCGCCTACCGCCTCACTACCCGCAAGGTCCCGGAGTTGCACTTCGCCTACGACGAATCGGTGGAGCGGGGGATGCGGCTGTCGCAGCTCATCGACCAGGCGATGGCGCCCACGAGCCCAAAACGCAAGCCGCGGGGCGGAAGCCGCACCTAGGTGGCCGCGGGTATTCCCGACGGCGTCCTGCTGCTCGACAAGCCGCCCGGCTATTCGTCAACGCAGGCACTGTCGCGCGCCAAGCGATTGCTCGCCGCGCGCAAGGCGGGGCACACCGGCACCCTCGACCCATTTGCCACCGGCCTGCTGCCACTGGTGTTTGGCGAGGCCACGAAGTTTTCGCGCTTTCTCATCGACGCCCACAAATCCTACCGGGCTACCCTTCATCTGGGGATCGAGACCACGACGGGCGACCCCGAGGGTGCCGTGACGCTTCGTCGCAAAGTTAATGTAAATTCACAGAAGATCGACGACGTTCTCGGACGTTTTCGGGGCTTTCAGGACCAGATTCCCCCCATGCATTCCGCCATTCACGTGGGCGGCAAACGCCTGTACGAGCTCGCGCGGGAGGGATTGGAGGTGGAACGTCCGCCGCGCCGAATCGAGATCCAGCAGCTTTGCCAGGAATCATTCGAGGGGGAAGAACTGGTGATTTCAGTGACCTGCTCCAAAGGAACCTACGTGCGTACCCTCGCCGTCGAGATCGGTATGGCGCTGGGGTGCGGGGCCTACCTTACGGGTTTGCGACGCACGGCCGTGGGGCGCTTCGCGCTCGAGCGGGCCGTGGACCTCGCCGAGCTCGAGCGCCTCGGCGTCGAGGGTGCGCGGGAGCGCCTGATGCCGGTGGACGTCCTGGTGTCAGGTTTGCCGCGACGCGACAGCGGCGCCGAGGAGGCAACGCGTTTTACCCAAGGCCAGGTCGTTGCATGCCCCGGTGTGCCGATCGGCGGCGAAATCGCGCTTTACGGGCCGGGGGGGCGCTTTCTTGGAGTGGGGCGATGCGAGGTGGAGGGGCACCTTTCCCCGGTGCGCTTGCTAGCGACCGGCGATTCGGCCAACCTCCCTGATTTTGCTTGAGATT
>JANNKG010000402.1:0-14345 GCA_031396185.1 Burkholderiales bacterium
CATCGCGTTCCTGCTCTTCCAGCGCCAGTTCGTGCAGTCGTTCATGCGCGCGGGGATTCGCTAGGCAGCACGCCGGCCGCGCGCAGGATCGGCCGGGCGATCTCGAAGCGGTCGCCGAAGCGAGTCGTCTCGGTCAGCGCGAAATTCATGGCGAAGTACGCAACCGGCCGCCCCTTTTTCTCGATCCAGCCGACCCACCAGTCTACCGGTTCACGATTGCGGCCCGAACTGCCGGTCTTGGCGTAGAGCGTGTACTCGCGCGTCTTCTCGGCCTCCATCGCATGGCGCACCAGCCGCTGGGCGCGCTGGGTCATCGGCAGCCTGCCCTCGGCGAGCCGGTACAGGAACTGCACTTGCTCCATCGCGCTGATCCGCAATCCGCCCTGCAGCCAGAACAGATCGATGCCGCCGGACAGGTCGTGATTGCCGTAATCGAGGCGGTCGAGCCACTCGCGCATGCGCGCCTTTCCGACTCGACGGGCGACCTCCTGGAACATCCATGCGACGCTGCCGCGCATGCCGCTCGCGAGCGTGTGGTCGCGTTCGAGATCGGGATGCAGCCGCGGCTTCCCATCCCAGGCAAACACCTCGTTCTCGTCGGTGATGGCACCCACCTCGAGCCCGATCAACGCATTGGGAATCTTGAAGGTCGCGGCCGGCAGGAACCGCTGCCTCGCGCGTGCCTCGTCGAAAATGCAATAGCGGTCGAGCGCCGGATCGAAGAGCACGAAGGTCCCCCGCACGTGCTTCGCGTCGAAGTAGCGCTGCCAATCGGGCCGCGCGACTGTCGCGGCCGTGGGAGCGCCGAGGCGCGCGAACAAGGTGAGCAAAGGGGAGGCGAGTCGGTCCATTATCGAAGCATGACCGGCAAATCTGGCAACATTCTGACGATGCGAAGGCCGATTCGGGTTTGAAGCTCATCACCTGGAATATCCAATGGGGCTGCGGCGTCGACGGCCGCGTCGATCTCGATCGCATCGTGCACACGGCGCGCGCGATGGCGGATTTCGACGTGATCTGCCTCCAGGAAATCGCCGACAATTTCCCCGGCCTGCGAGGCAACGACGATGCGGACCAGTTCGCGCGGCTCGCTGAGCTCCTTCCCGGCTACACGCGCATTCACGGCTACGGGGTTGACGTGGCGGGCGAGGGCGGGCGGCGCCGGCGTTTCGGCAATGCCATCTTCTCGCGTCTCGCGGTGCTCTCGGCGCGGCGCCATGCGCTTCCCTGGCCGGTCGACCCCGGCAAGAAGACCATGCCGCGCGTGGCGGTGGAGGCCACGATCCAGGCCTCGATGGGGCCGGTTCGCGTGACGACCACTCATCTCGAGTACTACTCCGATGTTCAGCGCCGGGCCCAGGCGCGGCGCTTGCGAAACCTGCACGACGAAACCAGCCAGCGGGCGGGCACCGGGGCCGAGTACCAGAACGAGGAGAGCAACGTGACTTTCAATCCGTCGCCGCAAGCGGCCGACGCGATCCTGACGGGTGACTTCAATTTCCCGCCCGAGAATCCCGCGTTCGGCGAGATCCAGCATCCGCTCGCCGGCGGCGGGCCGGCGTACCGCGATGCGTGGGCGCTGGTGCACGGCCACGCGCCGCACCCGCCAACGTTCTGCGTGCATGACCGCAATTACGCGAAGACGCCGTACTGTTGCGATTTCATCTTCGTGAGCGAGGGCCTGGCGCGACGCGTGCGTGATGTAATCGTGGATTCCCACACCCAGGCCTCGGATCACCAGCCGGTTCTGCTCGATCTGGACGCTAGCTGAGCTGCTGCACCTGAAGGGCCGCGCGATGGGCAAAGAAAAAGGCCGCCCGAGGGCGGCCTTCGAGGGAAACCTGCAGCGTTACTTCTTCACAGCCTGGTTGGTCGAGGGCGTGCCGGTGACGGCTTCCTTGGTCTTGCCGGCGACTTCCTTCACCTTGTCGACCGGCTTCTCCATGGCGGCGCGAACCGCGCCTTCCTTCTCCTTGCCGAGGACCTTGCCGTTGCCCGCGTCGACAAAGACTTCGGTCTGGCCCTTGTCGCCCTTGGCGTCGGTCTTCACGTGGTACGAGTACACGAGGCAGCCGTCTTCGGTCTCGATCCCGCCCTTGACGACTGTGGTCGCCTTGGCGGACTCGAGCGCGATCTTCTTGGCTTCATCGGGCTTGATCTTGGCCATGGCCATCAGGTCCGCCTTCTTGGCGGTCTTGGAGGCCTTCATGCTGCACTGATCCTTGAACGTGCCCGTAGCCGCAGACACCGCAAACGGCGCCGACACCAGCACTGCGAAAAGCAAGCGTTTCATTTAAGTTCTCCTAGTTAGTGGGGTGTAGCTGCCGCTTGGAGCGCCAGAACGGACGAAAGTTTAGCCCTTCTGTCCGGACTTAGTATAGGAGGAGTCCTACAGCAAGCGCACCGAGCACCACCGCTATGGCGGCGAGCACTCTCGTCTGGCGCTGCTGCGCTGCAGCAAGACGCGCAAGCTCGAGTTCGATTCGGTGCCCCTGGGCATCGCTCAGCATGCGGTGGACGAGGCGCGGAAGCTGCGGCAGGGTGCGTGCCCAGAGGGGTGCTTCCTCGCGGAGCGACCTGAGAAGGCCGCGGATACCGAGTTGCTCCCCCGCCCAGCGCTCGAGGATCGGCTGTGCGCTCGCGCGCAGGTCGAGGTTCGGGTCGAGCTGGCGTCCGAGGCCCTCCACTTGGAGAAGTGTCTTCTGCAACAGCACGAGCTGCGGCTGCACATCCATCCGGAAGCGTCGCGACACTTCGAAGAGCCGCACCAGGAGACGCCCGAAGTAGATCTCCTTCAGCGGCTTGTCGAAGATCGTCTCGCAGACCGAGCGGATCGCGCCTTCGAACTCGTCCACCCGGGTATCCGCAGGCACCCACCCCGCCTCGACGTGCGCTACCGCCACGCGGTGGTAATCGCGGTGGAAAAAGGCGAGGAAGTTGGTCGCGAGATAGCCCTTGTCGGCATCCGAGAGCGTTCCCATGATGCCGAAGTCGACGCCGCAATAACGCCCATCGCGCGCGACGAAGATGTTTCCGGGATGCATGTCGGCGTGGAAGAACCCGTCGCGAAACACCTGCGTGAAGAAAATCTCCACGCCGTCGCGGGCAAGCTTCGGAATGTCGAGGTTGGCCTCGCGCAGGCGCCCGACCGCATTCACCGGGATGCCGTCGATGCGCTCCATGACCATGACCTCCCGCGTGCACCAGTCCCAATAAACCTCGGGGACGATCAACAGCCGGGCATCGGCGAAGTTGCGCCGCAGCTGGCTCGCGTTCGCGGCCTCGCGCAGGAGATCGAGCTCGTCGCCGAGGGTCCTTTCGAACTCCGCGACCACTTCGCGCGGTCGCAGCCGCCGGCCATCGGAGGAGCGGCCCACCAGGTCCGCAAGGACGTAGAGCAGGGCAACGTCCTGGGCGATGATTTCGTGGATGCCGGGGCGCAGCACCTTGACGGCAGCCTCGCGACCGTCGGTGAGCACCGCGAAGTGCACCTGGGCCACCGAGGCGCTCGCTACGGGGACCGGGTCGATCGAGCGGAACATCCCGGCGTGGGGTCGACCGTAGGCGCGGTCGAGGCCGGCGGCCACCTCGGTCCACGGAAAGGGGGCGACGCTGTCCTGCAGCTTCGCAAGCTCCGTGGCCACATCCTCGGCGATCAGGTCGGGGCGCACCGAAAGCAACTGGCCGAACTTCACGAATACCGGGCCCAGGGATTCGAGCGCGAGGCGTAGCCGCTCGCCGCGGGGCCGCGTCCGGGGTGCCCACGCATAGCCCGCCCCGAAGAAGAGGCGCGCCAGCGCGCCCGCGCGAATAGGAAGGAGCTCGTCCAGCCGGTAGCGCCCGGCGGTGTGGAGGATACGAAGGAAGCGGATCGCGCGCATGGGAAGCGGAATTCTACAGTTGCAATTTGACCGCCCCGGCGGCGGTGATAATCTGGCGCCAGCATGACCTACCTGGCCGACCGCCCGTTCACCCTCTACTTCGCCCGCCACGGCGTGACCGAGCCCAACTTTCGCGGCTTTCGCTGCGGGGGAGACCTCGACCTGCCCCTCATGGACATCGGCTGCGACCAGGCCTACCTGCTCGCCAAGCAGATCGAGAAGATGAGCCTGCGAATCGGCATCATCATCACCGGCTCGCTCATCCGCACCCGCCAGACCGCCTCGATCATCAGCGGCGTGCTCGGCAACGTCGCGGTCGAGATCGACCCGCTCCTGAACGAGCGCCGCCTCGGCCAATGGAACAACCGCCCGATCGCCGAGACCGAGCAATTGCTGGCGGCGAAAGTCACGCCCCCCGGTGGGGAATCCGAAGACGATTTCACGCGCCGCATCAGCATGGCGCTGGAGAACCTGCGCCCCCACCTCGATCGCCGCCCGCTGCTGGTGAGCAGCAAGGGCGTCGGGCGCGTCCTCCATGGACTCCTCGGGGGCCAGGACCGCATGCAGGTCGGCAACGGGGAGATCGTGGAATTCGCCGTCGCGGCCGACCGCGGCGCACCCGTGCTCAAGGTCGCTCGGCCCCACCAGTCCTAGGCGCTTACCGCCTCCCGGGCGGGCTGCTTCGTCTCGACGGCATCGTCGCGCACGCGCGCGTGCAGCACGGTCCACTCGCCCGATTCGATCCGGTCGCTGAGCCATTCGTGGATGAACCAGTTCTGGTTGCGATCGGAGAGCACCGGCGTATGCCCCGTGTCGGGCACGTGCATCACGGTCACGTTGTCGACCAGCTGCATGCGCTTGATGGTCGGGGCGAGCAGCGCGTCGGAAAGCATGCCGTGAATCAGCAGCACCGGGCAGCGCACCTTCTTCCACAATGACCACTGGTCGAGGCTTTCCTGCGCGTCGACGCGATAGGCCTGGAGCGCCCGCACGTCGTGTCGATAGACGCGCCCGCTCTCCTCATCGGACCAGCGCGTCTGGTGGAAGGTCACGTTGAAACGGATGTCGTCGCTCACTGGACCGTCGTTCTTCAGCGAGGCGCCGATCTTGCGCAGCAGGTCGGCGGGATCGCGAAACACGTAATGGCGCGCGAGCGTCTGCGCGCGGCGCTGCCGGCGTTTCTTCGGGATGTACGGGCCGATGTCGTTCAGGATCAGGCGACTCACCATTCGGGGATGGCGAGCGGCCAGTTCGATCGCGGCACTCCCGCCCAGGGACGAGCCCAGCAGGATCACCGGCCCGCCGCCCAGGTGGTCGATCATCTGGCGCAGCTGCTCCACGTAGGTGCCAAGCGAGTAGTCGCGCTCGTCGGCCATCCAGCCCGAGCGGCCGCGCCCCACCCAATCCATGCACACCACGCGGAAGTGGGGCTCGAGGTCGGAGGCGAGGTAGTTGAAGCGCATCGCCGTATTGGCCACGCCGCCGCAACACAGGACGGTGGGATTGGCGGGATCGCCCCAGTCGGTGTACGCGACCTTCACCGGATAGGGCTTGCGAAACCGCGGCTCGCATCTCTGCAGCCGCGTCGGGTGATGGTAGTCGAAGTGCTGCAGGTCGAACTTCTGGTCGAAGCGCTCGATGATCCGCTTGGCGAGCGCCATGTATTCGTCCCAGTTCCTGAGGACGCGCCGGCGACCCGGGATCGGCGGCTCCCAGTCGGGGTCGTGGCGGCGGCGGCGTTCCGCCGCGGCAGCCTTACTGCCTGGCCGCGGCACTCTTTTCGTCATTGTCGTAGCCCAGCTGCACCGCACGGCGGCGTTCGCGCTCGCGCTCGCGCTGGCGCAGCACGTCGATCATCACGTTGAAAGTGCGGGCCAGCTGGCCGACCTCGTCGTTGGAGCGCACCGCGATGTTGGCGCGATCGTAGTCGCCGCCCTTCAGCGCGTGGGCCGCGGCGGTGAGCTGCTGGATCGGGCGCACGATGCTGCGCGCGAAGATCATCGCCAGCAGCAGGAAGATCGCGCCGGCGAGCGCCACGCTGACCAGCGTGTTCTCGAAGAGCCGCTCGAGGGGTGCGGCGAAATAGTCGCGCGATTCCGACACGCCCACCACCCAGTCGTGGCCGGGCACGGGGGCATAGCCCGCGATCTCATCGCGCTTCGATAGATTGGAGAAATACGAGACATTGCCCGGCTGCTTGGCGCCGACCATCGCCTTGGCGAGCCAGGGTTGGTTGAGCGACTCGATCTTCGGGCGGCGGAAGCGCTGGTCGGCAACGATTTCGTCCATCGCTGCCTTGCTGAGCGACACCAGGCTCTTGAACATCATCTTTTCGTCGGGGTGCCAGACGATGACGCCGTCGCCGTCGACCAGGAACGGCACGCGCTCGGTGCCCACACGGGTATTTGCGAGGATCCGGCCAATGGGATCGGCCTTGATGCGCATGACCACAGCGCCAATCGCCTTGCCGTCGGAGGCGAGCACCGGCCGCGAGTAGAAGACGCCGGCGGCGCCCGCCACCGCGCCCACGATGATGCCGGTCATGAACGGCCGGCCCTCCATCGCCGCCTTGAAATACTCGCGGAACTTGAAGTTCTTCCCCATGACGTTCGGGTCGGTGGCGACGAGCGCGTTGCCGGCCGTGTCCATCACCATGGTGAACTGGATGTCGGGGTTCGCCTTCACCAGTCCCTGCAGCTTGCTGAGGGTCGCCTCGACGCCGGCCTTGGTGGGCTTCTGCAGGAAGGCCAAGAAATCGTCGTCGGTGCCGACCTAGTCGGCGAGGTTGCGGCTGTAGCCCAGGAGCTGCGCGATGCGCCCCGCGGTGCTCTGGGCCAGCTGCTCCAGGTGGCGCAGCTCCACCGCCGCCATGTGCTCCTGGGTCCGCTCGAGGTTGTAGTAGGCAGTGATCATCATCGGCAGGAGCGCGGTCGCCACCATCGCCAGCGTCATCTTGACGGCGATCGGCCAGGAGCCCGGCCGGCGCACCGCGCGCCAGAGGCTCGCGAGGCGACCCTTCAGCAGGCGCGGATTCGAAAACGCGGCCGCCCAGCTGACCTCGTCGAACTCCTCGTCGCCCTTACGCAGCGCTTCCTGCAACCCGAGCGCCGCGGCATGCGATGAAAACAGCGCCGACTGGAAGGCCGCCACATCCTGGGGCCGATCGCTCGGATGCATCTTGAGCGCCCAATCGATGGCGCAGAGGAATTCGGCGCTATAGCGGCCGCGGCCCAGAAGCTCGGCGCTGGGCAGGGGATCGGGATCCTCGAGCCTTCCCGGCGCGTCGATCGGTTTCTTGCCGGTAATCAGCCAGAAGAGCGTCGCGCCCATCGAGTAGAGGTCGGTCCACGGGCCCTGGCGTCCGCCCCCCGCGTATTGCTCGATCGGGCCGTATCCGGGGGTCACTACGGTGCCGATCTCGGCCTTCTCGGTGGCGGTCTGGCGCGCGGCGCCGAAGTCGAGCAGCACCAGGCTGCCGTCGGCGTCGCGCACGTAGATGTTGTCCGGCTTGATGTCGCGATGCAGGTAGCCCGAGGCGTGCACTACCGCGAGCCCGTCGAGCAGCGGGGCGAACAGCGACACCAGCGTCGCCTCCGGGATGTTGTCGTGCTTCTTGCGGTAGGCCTTGAGGGATTGCCCGCGCTCGTACTCGAGCACCATGTAGGCGGTCTTGTTCGACTCGAAGAACCGGGCGACCCGCACGATGTTGGGATGGCGGAAGGTGGCGAGCGTGCGCGCCTCGACGAGGAACGCGTCGAGCCCCGCCTGGTAGAACTCCTGGTCTTCGTCGGCCCGCGCGGAGACGGTGTTGTCGCTCGCCCGGTAGGCGAAGTCCTCGGGGAGGTATTCCTTGATCACCACCTTGGCGTTCAGGTTTACATCGGTGGCTGCATAGGCGATGCCGAACCCGCCCTGGCCAAGGATGCCGTCGATGCGGTACTCGAACAGGCGGAAGCCCTCGGGAAGGGTGACAGGGACGGCGGCAGGCTTGGAGGGGATCGCCCGGTGCGGCGTGTTGGCGGAGAGTGCCGGGCCGGCCACGGTGGGCTCGACCACGAAATTATCCGCAATGTAGCGATGGGTCGCCACATTCGGATCGAAAATGGTCCGCTCCCCGTCGTTCCCGGGCGTGTTGCTCATCCACTCCCCCAAGGTCCCGGCCCCCGTCCCGGGCCAGCGTCAAAGCTACCATAAACCCGTATCGCAGAATACTTAAAAAACCCCCAGAGACAACAACTTACAGATGAAATTTTAGGCTTTACGCTAGGGTCGTGATACCATCTGGCGAAGAAAAATCTAGAGGCATCGAGGGGCGGGGATGGGAACGATTCGGGTGCGTTTCATTCTGGTGGCGCTGGTGGTGAGCTTCTTCGCCGTCGGCATGGCCGCGTTCCTCAATTATTTCAAGTACAAGAGCACCATCGGCAACATCGTGAAGTCGCGCGTGCTGGTCGTAGGCCGCGGCATCGAGAACAGCGTCCAGGCTTCGCTCCAGCTCGGCATGCAGTTCTCCGAGTTGTCCCAGCTTCCCCAGCTGATGCAACGCGAGAAGTCGAGCGACCGATTGGTGCGTGGCATCGACGTGTTCGATTCCAGCGGCCAGGTGATCTACAGCACCGACCGCGCGCGCGTCGGCCAGAAGGTCCCGGCGACGTGGACCCAGGCGGCGGAGCGCTCCAGAACCACCGAGTGGGCTACCGAGGCTACCGACGAATATGTCGCCGGCATCTCGGTCAAGAACGCGTTCGACCTTACCGTAGGTTTCCTCGCGCTGCGCTACTCCCGCGAGGAAGTGGAGCAGGCGGCGGCGGCGGCCGGGCGCAACATCCTGCTTGCCGCTCTCGCATCGTTCCTCGGCATCGCCGTCGTGGCGCCGCTGGCGCTGATCGTGGTCATCCGGCGCTTCGAGCGCGACCTGCGAACGCTCGAGGCCGCCGCGAGCCACCTCGAGGACCGTACCCCGGCCCCGCCATCGACGGGGAGCGCGTTCGACACCGCCATCGGGCACCTGCGCGAATCGTTGCGCGATGCCAACAAGTCCCTCGACGACCTGAGGGCGAAGCTGGATGCCGCCGGCTAGTGCGGGGCCGCCCACCGAGTCCGCGATGCCCATGTTAGAGAAGAATTATCTCTGGCGAATCTATTGGCGGCTCGCCGGCGTCATCATGTTGTGCGTGGTCTTGGCGCTCGCGGTGGTGTCGTACTTCTCCCATCGGGTGTTCGACCGCGAGCTCGTGCCGGAAGTCGAGCAGAAGGCCGCGACCGTGGCGGCCTCGGTGCGCGCCCTCGTTCTCAAGGCCACGGGCTACGGGGTGCAGTTCGACAAACTCTACGGTGTCGAGCAGACCTTCGGCGAGGTGTTCGAGGAGAACCCCGAATTCACCTATGCGGCCCTCACCGACCTCGATGGAGTGCTGCTGTTCGCGCGCGGCAAGGAGCCCGGCGGCGTGCGCGAGTTTTTCCGGCGCCCCGCCGTGCTCGCCGTGGGCCTCGATCCCACCGCGACCTGGAAGGCCTCGCGAGTGGGCTCCCAATACTTCGTCACCATGCCGATCGCTTCCGACAAGCCGCTCGGCATGCTGCACATCGGCATCGACGGGAAATTCGTCGATAACGTGTTGCTGGAGGTGATGCTCGACGTCCTCGTGGTCCTGGTGGTGTCGCTGTTCTTCACGCTCGAGCTGCTCAACTTCATGGCGGGCGCGCGGCTCGCCTCCGGGCTCGGGGAATTCGCCCAGCAGGTCGAGCGCATGCGATCGGGGGATTTCACCGCCACCGCGCGGGTTCGCGCCAACGACGAGATCGGCCGGCTGCTGCGGCGCATCGACGCGGCGATCGACCATTTGAACGTGCGCTACGAATTCCTGGTGGGCGAGTTGGAGGACAAGATGCGCTCGGCGGCGGGTGCCCGGCGCGAAACGCTCAAGCCGGCCGTGAGCGCCCTCGAAGCGATGCGCAGCCGCCTGCGCTTCGGTTCCGCGCCCAAGGAAGCCGAGGGCGACGAGATGAACCTGAACCGCATCCGCGCGCCGCTGTTCGCCTTCATCCTCGCCGAGGAGATGACGCGCTCGTACCTGCCGACCTACGTAAACCAGCTGCTGGTACCGATCCCGTGGCTGTCCCCGCAGATCGTGATCGGCCTGCCGATCATGCTCTTCATGCTGATCGTGGCCCTCGGCCAGCCGTACCTGGGCACCTGGAGCGAGCGCATCGGGCGGCGGCGCGCGATGCTGATCGGTGCCTCGATCGCCACCGTCGGGTTCGCGGCGACGGCACTGGCGATCAACCTCTACGACCTGCTGCTGTGGCGTTCGCTCTGCGCGCTCGGCTACGCGATGGTGTTCGTCGCCGCCCAGGGCTACGTGCTCGACCGCACCGGCCACGACAACCGCGCCCAGGGATTCGCGCTCTTCATCGGCGCGATCATGGTGGCCACCGTCTGCGGCCCCTCGATCGGCGGCATCCTCGCCGACAACATCGGCTTTCGCATGTCGTTCGCGGTCTCCGCGGTGATGGCGCTCGCCTCGCTGCTGGCGATCGCGCGCCTGCCGAAGGTCGAGGTGCGCACCATGACCAGCCCGCGCCCCTCCAGGGGCCCGCGCATGCGCGAGGTGATGGCGCTGCTGGTGAACCGGCGCTTCATGACGCTCACGGGACTCGCCGCGATGCCGGCCAAGGTGATCCTCACCGGCGTGTGCTTCTACCTGGTGCCGCTCTACATCGTCTCGATCGGGAATACCTCGGCGATGGCGGGACGGATGCTGATGGTCTACGCGGTGATGATGGTGCTGATCGTGCCGCTGTCGGCAAGCCTGTCGGACGCGAGCATGCGCCGCGATCGCTACGTTTCGGTGGGCCTCATCATCTCCGGGCTTTCCGGCCTCCTCCTGCTCATCTCCGACAGCTTCCTCGTGCTCTTTGGCGTGGTGTTCCTGCTTGGCCTGGGCCAGGCGCTGTCGATCGCCGCGCAGAGCGCGCTGGTGGCCGAGCATTGCCAGGAGGAGATCCGCATCTACGGCCATGACGCGGTGTACGGCGTCTACCGGCTGCTCGAGCGCCTCGGCAACGCGCTCGGGCCGCTGATCGCGAGCGTGCTGGTGATCTTCTGGGGTTACCAGGGCGCCTTCATCGCCATCAGCGCGCTGGTGCTCGTATGCGGCATCGCGTTCACCATTGCAACCCGCGGCCTCGACTGGCAGCCCCAGCCCCTGACCCAATGAACGCTTTGCGTGCCCTCCTCGCCCTTGCCTGCCTCGCGCTGACACTTGCCGCCGATGGCGATGCGCGCGCCCAGGCGCTGGCGCGCCCCTACCGCATCTATGCCATCACCTTTCGCGGCATGACCGACGTCGAACGCGGCTTCCAGGAGTATTTCGCCGCGCGGCGCATCCCGGTGCAGATCACCTTCCGGGATTTGAACCGCGAAACATCGCGGATGCCGGGATTCCTCGACGAGATCCGCGCGACCAAGCCGGACCTCGTCTACACCTGGGGCACCTCGGTGACCCTGGGCGTGGTCGGGTCCTACGATGCCTACGATCCCTCCAAGCACATCACCGACATCCCGGTGGTGTTCACACTGGTCGCCGCGCCCGTGCTTGCGAAGATCGTGCCCGACCTCAGGGCCTCGCGACGCAACGTGACCGGGGTGTTCCACGTGGCCCCCACGGAAGCGCAGATCCGCGCGATGGCCTCCTACCGGCCGTTCAAGTCGATCGGGATCCTGTACACGCCCACCGAGCAGAACTCCGTGGTGGTGGTCGACGAGGTGCGCGAGGTATCCAAGCGCCTGGGTTTCACGGTCATCGCCAAGCCGCTCAAGCTGGACGCCGCCAAGCGTGTGACCGCCGAGGGCGCGCCCGAGATGATCCGCGAGCTGAAGGCGCAGAAGGTCGACTGGCTCTACCTGCCGCCTGACTCCTACCTCGGGACGCAGGCAAAGAGCGTGATCATCCCGGCGGCGATGGAGCAGCGCCTGCCCACCTTCGCCTCGACCGAGCAGCTGATGGAAACCGGCGCGCTCACGGGCCTGGTGAGCCGCTACCACTCGATCGGGCAGTTCACGGCGTACAAGGCCGAGCAGATCCTGGTGCACAAGGTGCCGCCGTCGAAGATCCCGGTCGAGACGCTCACGCGCTTTTCCCTGCAGGTGCGAATGGACGTGGCCGAGGCGCTAAAGCTGCCGCCACCGCTCCCGATGTTCAATTACGCCGAGCTCATCACCGCGCCCAGCCAGTAACCGCCGTCGCTAGGTGGCTTCGGGCCGCGTGAGCGCCGCCAGCAACTCGCCCACGATCTCGGCCGTGTCATCCGAGCGGGTCTTGAACTTCAGCAGCGTGCTGCCCATGGTCTTCTGCAGGCGGATCCCCTCGTTGTAGAGGAAAAAAGGAACCTCTCCGCCGAAGCGCACCGAGGCCGTGCGCCCGTCGCCCATCTTGAGGATCACGCGCCTGCTGGTGATGAGGACGTTGCCCTCGCCCAGCGGCTTGGCGCCCTCCTCGGGCAGGAAGTGCGAACGCGTCCCGCCTTCCTCGTACTTGAAGGGTCCGAGGATCTTCATGCCGTCCGATCCGCCCAGGCGCGGCTGGTCGAGGAGCTCCACCGCGAGGCTGTAGTGGGCCACCTCGCCCTCCTCCATCTGCACCCCGCGCAGCGCCCCGTGCGTCGGCGGCACCAGCGGCAGGTTGCCGCGGCGGATCTCGGTGAGCGTGCGCAGGCGATTGACCTCAATCTTGGTCTTCTCGATCTGGTCGTCGCGCAGAGCGAGGAATTTCTGGATCTTCGCCAGGTCCTGCACCCCCGTCTGGGTCAGCTGGCCCTTGGAACGCGCCGCGTCCACCGCCTCGTTGTACAGGTCGCGCCGCAGCGATGTCTTGTCGTCGGCCGCGTCGGTCACGTCGAGCTCCTGCTGCAGCTTGTTGAGCTCGCTCATGTCGGTGGTCGACAGCTTGCCGTCGCCGACTGCCTCCTTCACCTTGTCGCGGTAAGCCTGCTTCTTCTTGTCGCCGCCGAACCAGTCCTTGATGCCCATTGCAGCTCCTTCAACGCGTGAGTACGGAAAGCAGCTCGCCCACGCTCTCGGCGGTGCCGTCGGATCTCGATCTGAACCAGTCTACTAGCGCTTGAGCCGTTCGACGAAGCGCTTGCGGAACTTGGCTACCTTGGGCTCGATCACGTAGCTGCAATAGGGGTTGCCCCCGCCCACGCGCTGGTAATACTCCTGGTGCTCGCCCTCGGCCATGTGGAAGCGGGAGGCGGCGGTGACCTCGGTCACGATCGGCGCGTTGAACAATCTCTCGGCGGTGAGCTTCGCGATGACCGACTCCGCCACGCGCTTCTGCTCCTCGGAGTGAAAGAAGATGGCCGAGCGGTACTGCGTGCCCACGTCGTTGCCCTGCCGGTTCAAGGTCGTCGGATCGTGGATCGTGAAGAACACCGACAACAGGTCGGCGTAGTCGAGCTGGTCGGGATCGTAGGTGACCTGGACCACCTCTGCATGGCCGCTGGTTCCCGAGCACACCTGCGAGTAGTCGGGATTGGGAGTCTTGCCTCCCATGTATCCCGACTCGACCGATTCGACCCCCTTCAGCTGGTCGAAGACGGCTTCCAGGCACCAGAAACAGCCGCCGGCCAAAGTGGCGACTTGATCCATCTTAAGGCTCCCAAGTGGCGTTGAAGGTGTAATCGGATCAAACTTTCGCTGTCGGTCGCGTTCGAACCAGGGACCTTTCATCATGGCACAAACCGCACAGCCGCCGCGCCGTCCGACCACCCGGGAACCCCTGCCCGAGCAGGCGATTTCGCGCGAGGTGCTGCTCGTGAAATACGCCAAGGGAGGCGAAGCCAGCGCTGGCGAGGTGCAAATGCGCGTCGCACACGCCCTCGCCGCAGCCGAACCCGAGGCGCGCCGCGCCGAATGGCAGGCGCGTTTCCTCGAGGCGCTGGAGCGCGGCTTCATCCCCGCGGGCCGCATCAACTCCGCGGCAGGCACGTCCCTCACCGCTACCCTGATCAACTGCTTCGTGCAGCCGGTGGGAGACTCCATTTCCGAACTCGTCGACGGCAAGCCCGGCATCTACACCGCGCTCGCCGAGGCCGCGGAAACCATGCGCCGCGGCGGCGGCGTGGGCTACGATTTTTCTTCCATCCGTCCCGAAGGCGCGCTGGTTCGCGGCACGCAATCGCGCGCGAGCGGGCCGGTGTCGTACATGCGCGTCTTCGACCAGTCGTGCGAGACGGTGGAATCGGCGGGCAGCCGCCGCGGCGCGCAGATGGGCGTGCTGCGCTGCGACCATCCCGACATCGAGCGCTTCATCCACGCCAAGGATCAGGGCAACCTCACCAACTTCAATATCTCGGTGGGCGTGACCGACGCCTTCATGGGGGCAGTGCAGGCCGATGGGGAGTTCGAGCTGGTGCACAAGGCCGAGCCGGCGGCCGACGTCACGCAGGCGGGCGCATTCC
>JANNKG010000333.1:0-2885 GCA_031396185.1 Burkholderiales bacterium
AGTAGCGACCAGCTCGTCGATGAACGCGGCCGGGATCAGCACCGCGCCGTCGCCATCGATCACCACCCAGTCGTCGGGAAATACCGCCACTCCGCCGCAGCCGATCGGCTCATTCCAGTTCACGAACGTGAGCCCCGCGACCGAGGGCGGTGCCGCGGCGCCGTCGCACCAAACCGGCAAGCCCGTTGCGCGCACCCCCGCCACGTCGCGCACCACGCCGTCGGTCACCAGTGCCGCCACCCCGCGCTTCTTCATGCGCGCGCAGAGGATGTCGCCGAAGATGCCCGCGTCGGTGACACCCATCGCATCCGCGACACAGATGCATCCCGCGGGCATGGCCTCGATCGCGGCGCGTGTCGAGATCGGCTTCGACCACGATTCGGGCGTGGCCAAGTCCTCGCGTGCCGGCACGAAGCGCAGCGTGAATGCCTTGCCGACGATTCGCGGGTAACCCGGATCGAGCGGCCGCGTTCCCCGCATCCACACGTTGCGCAGACCCTTCTTCAGCAGCAACGTCGTGATCGTCGCGGTGGTGACTTGCTCGAGCGTTGCGACGATGTCGCGGTCGGTGGCCATAACTCTCCTTCGCGTGCGCGAAAAGGAGGAATTTTACGCGAGCTTGGCCAGGAACCCCTGGATGCGCTTCGCGTTCGCGCCCAGATCGCTCTCGCCCACCCGCGAGACGCTGCGTACGTCGATGCGGCTGCCTTCGCCCTCGGCGCGCACGCGGACCACGATATCGTCCTTGAAGCCGAACCAGGTGCTGGTGTCGATCGCCTCGACGCGCCCGGTGGCTGCGTCGGCGACGACCACCTCCCAGCCCATCGCCCGAGCCGCGTCGATCGCGCGCTGGGTCGATTCGCGCGGCGCCGACTTCACGATCAGGGGCTTGATATCGGCGTAGGCGCGGCGCTGCTGGGCGGCCACCGGCTCGCCGCCGTAGGCGAAGCCGTTGGGCGCCTTCCGGCGTTCCTCGAGCAGGCCCACGAAGGCGGGTGGATCAAGGGTGTCGGTGCTGATGTCGTGGATCGGCGGCACGCGCTTCGCCTGGCCGAGCACGATCAGCGGCGGGGCGATGGTGGCGACTGCGAGGCAGAGCGCGAGCACCGCCATCCAGGGCCGCGCGCGGAACCGCGGGAAAGCAAAAAGGAGAAGCAATCCCAGGGCGCCGACCGCCGCGGCGACACCGGTGAAGAAGCCCCATTTGACGAGTGAGAGTCCCGTTTGCCACGGCCACAGCCCGTAACGAGTCCCGGGGCCCGACGCGAGGAGCATCGCAAAGGCGAGGGCGGCCAGCGCCAGGACGATCCAGCGGGCCTTGGCGAGGGAATCGGTGCGCGGTTGCATCGCGCCATTATGCCTCCGCGACAGCGCGGGTATCAGTCGATGCGCAGGCGCGCGTCGCCCTTGGCTTCCAGGACCGCGAGGCCATCACCCACCAGCCAGACGCGCTGCCCGGCGGCGAGCCAGACGTCGTCGGGCTGCGCCTCCTCGGTGATCCAGAGGTGCCCGGCTTCGCAAGTGACCTGTAGGCCGCGCGGTCCCTCGAGCTTCAGCAACTTGCCGGCCGCGAGCTCGAGCCGGAAGGGGGTTGCGTCGATTCTCACAGGGCACGCGTCGCAAGCACCGACCCGTGGCGGGTGGCGAAGTCGCGCGTGTCGGTGGCGAAGCCCGCCGCAAGCGCCGCTCCGGCGAGCACGAAGCCGATCAGGGCCATCAGCATCCAGAGCGCGATCGGGCCGCGGCGGCGGTGCTGCTCCTGGGGATCTGCGGGTACGTAGGGAAAATCCATGTTCTGCCTCCGGTTCGATGTGAGGCAGTTTCGCACTTGGGCGGCGAACTTCTAAACGCTAAATCTTCCCTTTCTTGTTAGAATTACTCACATGTCGAGACGCCTGCCACCGCTGTCCTCGCTGCGCCCGTTCGAGGCCGCCGCGCGCCATGAGAGCTTCTCTCGCGCCGCCGAGGAGCTGCACATCACCCACGGCGCGGTGAGCCACCAGGTTCGCGCGCTCGAGGAGCACCTCGGTGCGACGCTCTTCGCGCGCCACGGCAAGCGGGTGACGCTCACCGCGGCGGGGCGCACATTCGCCGAGCGCGTACGCGGGGCGTTGGAGGAGATCGCGCAGGCAGCCGATGCCCTCCGGGCACGCCGCGAGGATCGCCTGACCGTGAGCGTGCTGCCGTCGTTCGCCTCCCGCTGGCTGATGCCGCGGCTGATCCGCTTCATGGACGCAAACCCGAAGATCGCGGTGATCGTGAGCGCCACGACGGCGCTGGCGGATTTTTCCGCCGACGAGGTGGACATCGCGATCCGCTTCGGCATCGGCCCGTGGCCGCCGCTCGTCTGCGAGAAATTTCTCGACGACGAGTACTTCCTGGTCGCAAGTCCCACGCTTTACCGGGGCAAGCTGCCGCGCACGCCGAAAGAGCTGATTGGAGCGCGCATCATCCGCGAGGAACGCGACCTCTGGGAAGCGTGGTTCAAGGCGGCCGGCGTGCGGTTCGACACGCCAATGCAGGGGCCGAGCTTCAATGACTCGACCTTCGCGCTGCAGGCGGCGGCTCGCGGCGAGGGGATCGCGCTCGCGCGCCGATCGATCCTCGGCGAGGACCTGGAGCGCGGAACCTTGAAGCGCCTGTTCGACATCTCCCTGCCCTCGCCCACGAGTTACTGGTTCGTGAGCCCCAAGGAAACCGCGGCGATGGCCAAGGTGAAGCTGTTCCGCGACTGGGTGCGCACCGAGCTCGCCGCGGGACCGACGCGCGGGCTGCTTCAGCCGCGTCCGAAGACGTAGCGCAGGCCGTCGTCCACGCAACGACGGCGCATCACGGCTCGCGGTTGCCGTTGTTCGTCGGTTGTTGGTCGCCGCGCGCTTCCGGGG
>JANNKG010000338.1:0-7766 GCA_031396185.1 Burkholderiales bacterium
CAACGTCTACCGCGGCCGCATGGCGTTCTGGGCGAACTTCTACGAGCGCCTCTTCAACTTTCGCGAGATCCGCTACTTCGACATCCAGGGCAAGAAGACCGGGCTCACATCGCGGGCGCTCACCAGTCCGTGCGGCAAGATCCGCATTCCGATTAACGAGCCCTCGGACACCAAGTCGCAGATCCAGGAATATCTCGACGCGTACAAGGGCGAGGGGATCCAGCACATCGCGCTCTCGGCCGGGGATATCTTCGCAACGGTTGAGGCGCTGCGCGCGCAGCAGGTGCGCTTCCTCGACACGCCCGACACCTATTACGAGCGGATCGACGCTCGCGTCCACAACCACGGCGAGGACCTGGCGCGGATGAAGAAGAACCGGATCCTCCTCGACGGCGAGGGAGTGGACAAGGACCACCACGAGGACAAGCTGCTGCAGATCTTCACCGAGACGGTCATCGGGCCGATATTCTTCGAGATCATCCAGCGCAAGGGCAACGACGGTTTTGGCGAGGGCAACTTCCGCGCGCTGTTCGAGTCGATCGAGGCTGACCAGATCGCGCGGGGAGTCGTCTGATTTGAACGACCGGGGCGTGGATACGCAGCTCGAGTACCTCTCAGGCTTTGGCTCGCACCACGAGAGCGAAGCGCTCGCCGGCGCGCTGCCCGTCGGGCGCAACTCGCCGCAGAAAACCCCGTTCGGCCTCTACGCGGAGCAGCTTTCGGGGTCGTCGTTCACCATGCCGCGTGATCAAAACCTGCGTTCGTGGCTATACCGGCTGCGCCCTTCGGCGATGCACAAGCCGTACGCGCGCATCGCCGACGGCTTGGTGCGCACCGCCCCGTCGCACGAGGCGGAGTGCTCGCCCAACCGCATGCGCTGGGCGCCGCTGGAGGTGCCCGCCGAACCCGTCGATTTCCTCGACGGGCTCCACACGCTGGCCACCTGCGGCGATTCGCGGCTGCTGCAGGGCTGCGGCGCGCACGTCTATGTCGCGAATCGCTCGATGGAGGAACGCCGCTTCTGCTTCGACGCCGATGGCGAGCTGCTGGTCGTGCCGCAGCACGGAGCGGTTACTTTCGCAACCGAGCTCGGCCGGCTGCGTGTCGAGCCGGGGGAGATTGCCGTGATTCCGCGCGGCATCAAGTTCCGTGTGGAAATCGACGCGGCCTGGGTTCGCGGCTACGTCTGCGAGAATTACGGCGCCCCGCTGCGGCTTCCCGACCTGGGCCCGATCGGCTCCAATGGCCTCGCCAGTCCGCGCGACTTCCTCGCGCCCACCGCCGCCTTCGAGGATCGCGATGCCCCGACCGAGGTGATCGCCAAGTTCGCGGGACACCTGTGGAGCGCGCAGCACGAACACTCGCCGCTCGACGTGGTCGCCTGGCACGGCAACTACTATCCGTACAAGTACGACCTCGCGCGCTTCAACGCGATGAACACGGTGAGCTTCGACCATCCGGACCCGTCGATCTTCACCGTGCTTACATCGCCTTCGGAGACGAAGGGCACGGCAAACGTGGACTTCGTGATCTTTCCGCCGCGCTGGATGGTGGCGGAGGATACGTTCCGTCCCCCGTATTTCCACCGCAACGTGATGAGCGAGTTCATGGGCCTGGTGCGCGGCGAGTACGACGCCAAGAAGGGTGGCTTCGTGCCCGGCGGGGCGAGCTTGCACCCCGGCATGAGCAGCCATGGCCCCGACCGGGCCTCCTACGACAAGGCGGTGGCGGCGACGCTCGCACCGCAGTACATCAGTGGCACGCTCGCGTTCATGTTCGAGACCCGTTACCTGCTCGAGCCCACCGCGTTCGCGCAGGCGTCGCCGTCCCTCGACCGCGATTACGACGCGGCGTGGTCGGGGTTCGAGAAAGCCGTGCTCCCCAAATGAAGCTTGCCTCGCTGAAGGGCCCGACGCGCGACGGCAGCCTTTGCGTCGTCGATCGCGCCCTCAACCACGCGGTCAAGGTGGACGGCATCGCGTCCACGATGCAATACGCGCTCGAGCACTGGGACACCGTCGGCGAGCGATTGCGCGATGTTGCCGCAAGCCTTGCGGGGGGGCACGAGCGCCATACCTTCAGCTTCGCCACCGCGCTCGCCGAAGGGCTCGTCGCCGCACCCCTGCCGCGCGCCTACGAATGGCTCGACGGCTCGGCGTATCTCACCCATGTGGAGCGGGTGCGGCGCGCGCGCAACGACAAGGTTCCGGAAAGTTTCTATGTCGATCCCCTGATGTACCAGGGCGGCGCGGGGTCGATGATGGGCGCGCGCGATGAGATCGAGGCGATCTCGGAGGATTGGGGCGTGGATCTCGAGGGCGAGGTGGTCGCCATCGTCGGCGACGTGCCGATGGGCACGACGGCTGCAGAAGCCGCACGCGCCGTCCGCCTGCTCACCCTGGTGAACGACGTCTCCTTCCGGCGGCTGATTCCCGCAGAGCTCGCCAAGGGCTTCGGCTTCGTGAACGGCAAGGGCGCCAACGCGCTCGCTCCGGTCGCGGTCACGCCCGATGAGCTGGGAGATGCCTGGCGCGACGGCAAGGTGCACCTGCGGCTGCATTGCGAGGTGAACGGCCAACGCCTCGGCGACCCCAATGCGGGGGTGGATGCGACCTTCAGCCTCTTCGATCTCATTGCCCATGCCGCCCGGACGCGCAATCTCGTGGCCGGCACCGTGATCGGCACCGGCACGATTTCCAACCAGGATCGCGCCACCGGCTATGCCTGCCTGATGGAGGCGCGCCTGGTGGAGCAGGTGGAACTGGGCGAAGCGAAGACGCCCTTCCTCAAGTTCGGCGACCGCGTGCGCATCGAGATGCGCGATGCGAGCGGCGTGACCGTCTTCGGCGCCATCGACCAGGTGGTTGCGCGCCATTCGGGCCCATGACCGGCGAAACCGCCCACCAGCTGCGCGGCGACTACAGCCGCATGCGGCCCGACCACACCGTCGACCAGGAATGGGAGCGCTGCACGCCCGCCGAGCATGAGCTGTGGCGCCGCCTTTACCGCCGCCAGGAGTCGCTTGTCGCGAAGTACGCGTGCAACGAGTTCATCGATACGCTCGAGACGCTGAATTTCGGCGAAGGGATCCCGCGCTTCGACGCGATCAACGAGAAGCTGCGGGTCGCGACCGACTGGCAGCTGGTCGCCGTTCCCGGGCTCGTGCCCGACATCACCTTCTTCGATCACCTCGCGAACCGGCGCTTCCCGGTCACGGTGTGGCTGCGCACGCCGGCGGAGTTCGACTACATCGTGGAGCCCGACATCTTCCACGACTTCTTCGGGCACGTGCCGATGCTCTTCAACCCGGTCTTTGCCAACTACATGCAGGCGTACGGGCGTGGCGGCATCAAGGCGCACGAGTTGGGCGCAATCGAGATGCTCTCGCGGCTCTACTGGTACACGGTGGAGTTTGGCCTGATCGATACGCCGAAGGGATTGCGCACCTACGGCGCTGGGATCCTCTCCTCGGGTGGGGAGATCGGCTACTGCCTGGAGAGCCCTGACCCGAATCGCATCGGGTTCGACTTGCTGCGCATCATGCAAACCGCCTACAAGATCGATACGTTCCAGGAAACCTACTTCGTGATTCGCGGCTTCGAGCAGCTCTTCGAGGCTACCGCGCCCGACTTCACCGCCTACTACGACGAGCTTCGCGGCCGCGAGCCCTACGCGCCCCATACGGTGCTGGCCACCGACCGTATCTACCACCGCGGCATTGCCCCAGTGCGCGCCGCCGGGTAATTCAATGCAAGGGGCGGTCGTCGTAGAAGCGCACGGCGCGCTGGCGCGAGCGGATCTCCGCCGTCACATCATGAAATTCCCCGGCGCGATACGCGAAAAATAGGGCGCGCGCGTTGTCGATAGCCGCATCCCCGCCGGGGATCGCCAGGTAGTAGTGGGTCAGGTTGGAAACCCGCAGGGGCTCGAAGGCAGCGCCGCCCAAGCGGATGACTTGCATCGGCTGGTGCTCGTCTCCTGCCAGCCTGCGCGTATCGACGAGGTGATTCCACGGCGCGTGCTCCCCTTGGATGAAGCACGAGATCGCGGCATGGCCGGGGGGCAGCATCGCCTTCACGGCGGTATCGGCCACGTCGCGGAAGTGCCTGGCCGCGGGCGGCGTCTCCAGCAGGAACAGGTGGCACCCGGGCTCAACGCCGAGCGGCAGCACCGCACGGACAGCTGCGCGCACGAACACGTCACTGCGATCCTGGGTGTAGCGCGCCCAATCGCGGCCGATGCTACGGCTGCTGGCGGCAAGGCCGGTGAGTGCCGCCACCAGCAGGACGGCGAGCGCCATCCGGAGGTGGCGGGGTAACGGCGCACGCAGCGTTGCCTCGAGGATCGCGGCCGCGAAAAGGGCGAATCCCGCCATCGGCACGTAGTAGAAGCGCGAGGCCGCAAGTGCCGCGAAGTCGAATCGCTCGAGGGTGTAGGGAATGAGCGGAATCACCTTCGCAACGGGCGCCTGCGCGGCGGCGGCCATCGTCATCATCGCCAACCCGAGGCCGCAGGTCCTGGCGGGAACGCTGCCCGCGAGCGCCGCCCGCACCGCCGGCAACAGCGGCAATGCAAGCAGCGCGGCGAGTGCCGCGCACCAGGCCGCCACGCCCACCTCGTTGCCCTGGAACACCACGAGAAATCCGGGCAGGCCCTGCATCCATCTGGCGATTCCAACCGCCAGTGTTGCCGCGACGCCTTGCCCGAAAAACATCCCTTCGGGTGCGTCACGCAGGACGATCTGGCGCAATGCGATGGCGAATAGCCCACACGCGGCGAGTGCGCCCAACAACGTCCAACGTTCGCGGATCGTGGCCATCTGGGCCTCGCCACGCCAGGCGACGGCGATGGCCCCCACGGCCAGCATCGCGAAGCCGATCTCCTTGCTCCACACCGTCGCAAGCGCCGACAGGACCACGAATACGAAAGTCTTGCGCCGCGGCGCCTGGAGATGGCGTTCAAGCGCGATGAGCATGCAAAGCCCGAAGGCCGTGGCGAACAGGTCGAACCGGTCGGAGAGCCAGGCGCTTGCGGAGAAGGCGGCGGGATGGACGATGAAAAGGAGGGCGGCGGCGGCGGCGGGCGCGAACGCGATACGGTAGGCCCGCAGCAGCCCGTAGGCCAGCAGTCCGTTGGCGACATGCACCGCAACGTTGAACGCGTAGTGCAGCGACGGTTCCGTTCCGAAGGCGCCCACGGTAAGCCACCACACCAGCATGACCAGGGGCCGAAAAAAATAGGTTCCGAGGGAATCCTGTGCGATGAGCGCCCAAAGCCCGTCGATGTGGCGGCTCAGCGTGATGTAGACGAAATCGTCGAGGAGCGGGCGCCCGAGGCGCAACGGATAGGCGAGCAGCGCCCCCGCCGCTACCGCAAGGAGCGTGACACCAGCGCCCTCAAGTCGCGGCGAAGATCGCAAGAAGCGTGAGCAGTCCGGCAACGTAACTTGCAGGGTCGCGCAAGGCGAAGGACAACGGATCCTCGCCCAACCTTCCCTGCAGCGCGAGGAGCCACACTCGCACCACCCAGAAAAGCAGCAGCAACGCGGCCAGCCACAGGACCTCGGGATGCGAGTAGAGGATCGCCACGTCGCGATGCGTAATGTAGAGCGCAAGCACCGCAACGGCGAGCAGCGCGAAGAGCGCCCCCACGGCGCCCACCAGCCGGTGATCGCCAACGCGATAGCCGCGCCCCGGTACGCGCGACGCGGAGTCAAGGCCCAAGTCCGAGGCGCGCCTGAGCTCCGCGTGCCGCTTGGCCAGCGCGAGCGAGATGAAGATCGCCATGGAGAAGCCGAACAACCAGTCCGACACGACGACACCGATGGCGAGCGCGCCGCCCAGGATCCTGGCGGAGTAGAAGCCCGCGATCATCAGGATGTCGATCACCGCCACGCGCTTGAGCGATACCGAATACAGTGTGCCCGCGACCGCGTAGCCCGCGACCGCCAGTGTGAGCCCCCAGCCGGCGAGCACCGCGAACCCCAGCGCCGCCGCGAGCAGCGCGGGCACCAGGGCCATCCCCCATCCGATGCCCAGGTCGCCGGAGGCAAACGGACGCGCGCGCTTGCGTTCGTGCGCGCGGTCGTGTTTCAGGTCCGCGAGGTCGTTGACGAGGTAGATCGCCGAGGCGGCGCAGCAGAATGCCAGGAAGGCGATCAGGGAGCTGCCGACCGCCGCGGGATCGCCCGCGAGGTGCGCCGTGACCAGCGGAACGAAAACCAGCAGGTTCTTCGGCCACTGCTGGACCCTGAGCGCCCGTGCAAGGGTCGCGGGCGTCGGGCCGGAGGTGCGAATTTCCTGCGTTTGCGCTGCGGCGCGGCCGGCCGCCGCGACCAAGCCGGGGTCGTTGCCGACGACGATCGCGCGCCGCGCCGACGACCAGACATCGAGATCCGCCACGGCGTCGCCGGCATAGTCGAACCCGCGTTCGCCGTAGCGCTCGACGAGTGCGGCACGTTTTGCGGCTCCCTTGAGGTTGCGGCGTCCATTGCTTGCCATGACGTCGTCGAACGCGCCCAGGTGGTCCGCGATGCTGTTGGCGACTTTTTCGTCCGAGGCGGTTGCAAGGACCAGGTGCCGGCCGCGGCCGCGCTCCTCCTTGAGCCAGCGCAGCACTTCGACGCGGTAGGGCAGTTCGTCAGGATCGAGCGGCGCACGGCGGGCGAGCTCGCGCTTGAGCCCCGCGCGTCCTCGGAGCAGCCAGAACGGCACCAGGAAGACCATCCAGGGCCCGCGCCGGATAACGGCGAGCAGCGTCTCCAGGAGCATGTCCGACTTGATCACGGTGCCGTCGAGATCGACGACAAGAGGCACCTCGTCTTGCATCTAGTCCACCCGGACCCAGAGCGGCTCGACGACGTTGTCGGGGCGATGGACCAGTTTCACGTTCGACCGGGCGGCCCAAGGGATGATCTGCCGATGCAGCGGGATCACGTAGACGTTGTCGCGAGCCCGCTGGAAGGCGTCGAGCATGAGCGCGCGGCGCTTTGCCGGATCCATCTCGACCTCGACCGATTCGATGAGTCGGTCGAGCGCCTCGTCACGGTAGCGGCCCGAATTGAAGTCACCGCGGCCCTTGCCGTCGCGGCTGTGGAGAATCGGGGTGAGCGTGAAGCCCGGGTCCGTGGCCGCGCCGCCCCAGCCGTACAGGTGCATCGAGTGGTCGAACTGGTCGACCTTCTGGAAGAACTGCGCGCGCGGCATGGCGCTCACGTTCAAGCGAATACCGACCTTGGCGAGCATGCCCGCAAGCGCCGTGCAGATTCGCTCGTCGTTCACGTAGCGGTTGTTGGGACAGGTGAGCCCGATCTCGAATCCCGTGGGATATCCCGCCTCGGCGAGCAGGCGCTGCGCGCGAACCGGATCGAAATCCAGCAATCGCGGCTCGATCGCGGGAAAGCTCATCGCAGCGGTAGGAATCATTGCCCCGGTGGGCAGCGACATGCCGCGCATCACCTGCTTGCGGATCGCCTCGATGTCGATCGCGTGATAGAGCGCCTGGCGCACGCGCAGGTCCTTGAGGGGGTTGCGGCCCTTCACATTCGAGTACTTGAGCTCGCCGCGCTCCTGGTCCATGACCAGGAAAATCACGCGGTTCTCGGGCCCTTCCACCACCCGCATGCGAGGGTCGTTCTTCAGCCGAGGGATGTCCTGCAGCGGCGGATCGAGCACCAGGTCGAGCTCGCCTGTCACCAGCGCCGCCATGCGCGTGGCGTCGGACTTCACCGGCCGGTAGATCATCTCGTCGACGTTGCCCTCGAAGCG
>JANNKG010000371.1:0-3718 GCA_031396185.1 Burkholderiales bacterium
GCGCGAAGGAGCTCGAATCCGTGCGCAAGGAGCATTTCTCGCTCGTGATCTGAAGGCGGCTGCCGGCGGCCCGCGCGCCGCCGGCCTCTTCCCATGGACAATCCCAAGCACTGGCGGTCGGCGGACAACCGCATCGGCCTCGCCTTCATCGCGCCCTTCGTCGTCGCGGCGACGGTGTTCATGCTCTATCCGGTCGCCGAAAGCATCCGGATGGCTTTCTACTACATCGACCCGCTCGCTCCCGACGCGCAGCGCTTCGCGGGCCTCGCCAACTTCCAGACCGTCCTGGGCGATCCGCTCTTCTGGTCGTCGCTGCGCAATGCCGCCTACTGGACCTTCGTCTCGACCCTCCTGCAGACGCTCACGGGCGTGGGCATCGCCCTGCTGCTGCACCTGCCCCTGCGCGGCATCTCGGTATTCCGCGGGCTGCTGCTGTTTCCCTACATCGTCCCCACCGTGGTGATCGCGCTGTGCTGGCAGTGGATGCTGAATCCGGAGATCGGCATCGTGAACCACGTGCTGCGCTCCATCGGGCTGATCGACGAGAACATCTACTGGCTCTCGACGCCAGACATGGCGATGCTCTCCACCATCCTGCTGAACGTCTGGAAGTACACACCCTTCGTGACCATCTGCGTGCTGGCCCGGCTGCAGACGGTACCCCTCGAGCTCTACGACGCGGCGCGCGTGGACGGCGCGGGCGTGCTGCGGCGCTTCATCGACATCACGCTGCCGCAGTTGGCCGAAGTGCTGGCCGTAGTGGTGGTGTTTCGCACCATCTGGACCTTCAACAAGTTCGAGGAAATCTACCTGCTCACCCGCGGCGGGCCGGGCACCTCGACCTTCAACCTCGCCATCTATTCGTTCGAGCAGTCGATCGCCAACCTGCGCATGGGCGTGGGAGCTGCGACCGGCGTCCTGATGATGGCGATGCTGTTCGCCGGAAGCATCCTCTACATCCGTCTTTTCCGCTTCCAGGAGGACGACCCATGACGCCAATGTCGCGCGTACGAGCACGCCGCTGGGCCGGCCACGCCGTTGCCTATGCGGTGCTCCTGGCCATCACGTTGCTCGTCTGCTTCCCCCTGATGTGGGCGCTATCGACCTCCCTCAAGCCCAAGGCCGAGCTTTCCAAGCCGCCGACGATGATTCCGCACGAAACAACGCTGGAGAACTATCGCCACCTGCTCACCGGAAAGTCGCAGTACTTCGCGGGCGGCAGCGGCAGCTACCAGCCGAGCACCGCGCCGCCCCAGTATTTCCTTTCCTGGTTCGGCAACAGTGTCCTGGTAAGCGTCGGGAGCACCCTGATCAGCATCGTGATCAGCACGCTTGCCGCGTACAGCATTACCCGCTTTCGCTATCGCTGGCGGATGGCCGTGCCCTACTTCAGCCTCCTCGGCTACATGGTGCCGTCGATCATCCTGGTGTTCCCGCTTTTCATGGTGATGACGCGCCTGGGCCTCACCGACTCGCTCTGGAGCCTCACGCTGGGCTATGTGTCCACGACGCTGCCGTTCTGCATGTGGCTGTTGTGGGCGTTCTTCCGGGGCATTCCGATCGAGCTGGAGGAGGCGGCGATGATCGACGGCGCGAGCCGCCTGCGGGTGTTTCGCGAGATCGTGTTGCCCGCGGCAATGCCCGGCATCATTGCCGCTGCGATCTTCTCGATGATCGTGTCGTGGAACGACTACCTCTTCGCCCGCGTCTTCATGAACTCCGTCGACCACTACCCCCTGACGGTGGGAGTGATGCTGTTCTTCGAGGGCGTCCACGTCGATTGGGGGCTGATGATGGCTTCGGCGGTGCTGATGACCGTGCCGATGGCGGTTCTCTTCATGATGCTGCAGCGACACCTCGTCGCCGGCTTCGGCGCAGGCGCGGTCAAGGGCTGATCCCGGATGAGCATCCGCATCGACAACATCTCCAAGCGGTTTGGCAAGACCGAGGTGCTGCGCTCCGTGAGCCTCGAGTTCACCGAGCGGGAGTTCATCACGCTGGTGGGCCCCAGCGGTTGCGGCAAGACCACGCTGCTGCGAATCCTATCGGGGCTGGAAACACCCAGCTCGGGCGAGATCTGGCACGACGACAAGGCCATCGGTCACCTGGCGCCGGGCGCCCGCGACATCGCGATGGTGTTCCAGAGCTATGCCCTCTACCCGCACATGGACGTGTTCCACAACATCGCCTACGGCCTGCGCGTGCGCGGCACCCCCGCCGAGGAGATCCGCCAGCGGGTGGAAGAGGCGGCGCGGGTACTGGAGATCGCGCACCTGCTGCATCGCAAGCCACGCGAGCTTTCGGGCGGCCAGCGCCAGCGCGTGGCCCTGGGGCGGGCGATGGTTCGCCGGCCGTGGCTTTTCCTCCTCGATGAGCCGTTGTCGAATCTCGACGCGAAGCTGCGCGTGACGATGCGCAGCGAGCTGAAGCGCGTGCACCGCGCGCTGGAAACCACCACCGTCTACGTAACCCACGACCAACTCGAAGCCATGACGATGTCCGACCGCATCGCGGTGATGGACGGCGGCTACGTGCAGCAGTTCGCCACGCCCGAGGAGATTTACGGCCACCCCGCGAACCTCTTCGTCGCCGGGTTCATCGGCAGCCCGCCGATGAATTTCCTGAGCGGCGTGGCGGCCGCGGAGGGCGGGCTGCGCATCGCGGGCTCCCCGGCGACCGTGCTGCCGGTGGCGCGGATGGATCGCTTTGCCGAGGCCCCGCTCGGCCCGAAACTGGTCGCGGGCATTCGTCCCCAGGACATCGCCCTGAGTCTCGCTCCCGTGGAGGGCGCGCTCGAAGGCGAGGCGCAGATGGTGCAATTGCTGGGTCCGGAGAAGCTGGTCGAAGTGTCGGCCGGGGGTCGCACTCTCTCCGTGATCGTGGATGCCGACGTGGCGGTCAAGCCGGGCCAGCGTTCCTGGATGACCTTCGATCCCTCGCGGCTGCACCTCTTCGATGCCGACACGCAGGCGAACGTGCTGCCGGCGCCGGGACTGCAGCACGAATCGCTGCCTCGCCGCTGATGCCCAGCGGCCGCAAGCGAATGGCAAAGGCAACCCTTGCCGACGTAGCGCGGCGCGCCGGGGTGCACAAGGCGACGGCTTCCCGCGCGATGTCAGCAGCAGGGAAGATATCGCCCGCGACCATCGCCCGGGTGCGCACCGCCATGGCCGAGCTGGGGTATGTGTCCAACGGCGTGGCCCGCGCGCTCGCCACGCGACGGACGCAGACCATCGGCTCGATCATTCCCACGCTCGACAATGCCATCTACGCGGTGAGCACCAACAGCCTGGAACGGCGGCTGGAGCAATCGGGCTACGTGCTGCTGGTCGCCTGCCACGAGTTCGACCTGGAGGCCGAGGCGCGCGCCCTGGAGGCGATGCTGGACCGCGGTGTCGACGGCGTGGTCCTGGTGGGCCAGGAGCACGCCCGCGCGACCCTCGACCGCCTCCGCGCGAGCGGCGTTCCGTATGTATTCACATGGAGCAGCGCGAAAGGAAAGCAGCCCACGGTGGGCTTCGACAACCGGCACGCGGGCCGCATTGTCGCCGAGCACCTGGTGAACCTTGGCCACCGGCACATTGCGATGATCGCGGGCATGGTCGAGGGCAACGACCGCGCCTCGGAGCGACTCGCAGGAGTGCGCGACGCGCTCGCTGCGGCCGGAGTGCCGCTGCCCGACGGCGCGGTGGTGCAGCGCCCCTACTCGCTCGAAGCC
>JANNKG010000396.1:0-31939 GCA_031396185.1 Burkholderiales bacterium
CGACGAGCTGAAGACCGCCCGCTACCTCCAGCGCCGCGCGCAGTTCTACCTGGACTTCGTCGAAGCCGAGAACTCGACCGGCTTCCACGCGCCCCAGGAGGCCGCCCGGATCCTCGGCGAGTCGCTCAACTACGCGCGCCAAGGACAACTTTCCGTGCGTGACCCGAGCTTCAAGCCTACGGTTGCCGTGATCGACATTCCGATGCCGGCGGCCGCGCCTGCGCCGGCGAAATGATTTCACCCATTCGCAGCCCCAAGGATTTCGCCGCCGCCTGGATCTACCTGGCGATCGGCGTCGCCACCATCGTGATCGGTCGCGACTACAAGATGGGCACCGCGTTCCAGATGGGGCCGGCCTACTTTCCGACCGTCCTCGGGGCGTTGCTTGCGTTCATCGGCGTGACCTCCCTGATCCGATCCTTCCTCCAGAAGGGCGAGCCGATCCCCGCGTTCGCGTGGAAGCAGCTCCTGTTGATCGTCGCTGCGACGGTGGTGTTCGGGCTTATCGTCAAGGGCGCGGGCCTGGTGATCGCGCTGCCGCTCTTCGTCCTGATGACCGCTTATGCGAGCGTCAAGTTTCGCTGGGGGCCGTCGCTGCTGCTGGCCGCGGGTGCCACGCTTTTCTGCACGCTCGTGTTCGTGAAGGGACTGGGCGTGCCGCTGCCGCTCATCGGCCGCTGGTTTGCAGGCGTGATCGCTTGACGACGGAAGGACGCCTGTCGTGGAACTCCTGACGAACCTCGGCCTGGGCCTGGCCACCGCACTCACGGTGACCAACCTGCTTTACTGCTTGCTGGGTGTATTCCTCGGCACGCTCGTCGGGGTGCTGCCGGGCCTCGGCCCGACAGCGACCATCGCGATGCTGCTGCCGATCACCTTCGGCTTGCCGCCGGTGTCGGCGCTGATCATGCTGGCGGGCATCTATTACGGCTCCCAGTACGGCGGCTCGACCACGGCGATACTGGTCAACCTTCCGGGCGAAGCGGCGTCGGTGGTGACTGCGCTCGACGGATACCAGATGGCACGGCAAGGTCGCGCCGGCAAGGCCCTCGCGACCGCCGCCATCGGTTCGTTCTTCGCCGGCACCGTGGCAACCGTATTGATCGCGTTGTTCGCCCCGCCGCTGGCGCAGTTCGCGCTCAAGTTCGGTCCGGAGGATTACTTTTCTCTGATGGTTCTCGGCCTGGTCGCGGCGGTGGTGTTGGCGCAAGGCTCGTTATTGCATGCCTTCGGCATGGTCGTGCTGGGACTGTTGCTGGGTCTGCTGGGTACCGACGTGAACTCCGGCGCCGCGCGCTTTACCTTCGACCTGCCGGCGCTCGCCGACGGCATCGGCTTCGTGATCGTCGCCATGGGGATGTTCGGCCTCGGCGAAATCGTTCGCAATCTCGAAAGCGAGGCGACGCGCTCGGTGGTCGTCTCGAAGATCAAGGGCATGATGCTGACCCGGGAGGACCTGAAGCAGATCTGGGCGCCGATCCTTCGAGGCACCGCGCTCGGATCCATGCTCGGCATCCTGCCCGGCAGCGGCTCGATCCTGGGGTCGTTCGCGTCCTACTCGCTCGAGAAGAAGATCGCCCGCGATCCGAGCCGTTTCGGCAAGGGCGCCATCGAGGGCGTCGCGGGACCCGAGTCGGCGAACAATGCCGGAGCGCAGACCTCGTTCATCCCGATGCTCACGCTCGGCATTCCCTCCAATCCGGTGATGGCGCTGATGATCGGCGCGATGATCATCCAGGGCATCCAGCCCGGGCCGTCGGTGATCACGGAACAGCCGGCGTTGTTCTGGGGAATCATCGTGTCGATGTGGATCGGCAACTTCTTCCTGATCGTGCTGAACCTGCCGCTGATCGGCCTATGGGTGCGCATGATCATGGTGCCGTACCACTACCTCTACCCGGTGATCCTGGTGTTCTGCGGCATCGGCGTGTTCAGCCTGAACAACAGCGATTTCGACATTCACCTGATGGCGCTGTTCGGGTTCCTCGGCTACGTCTTCGCCAAGCTCGATTGCGAGCCGGCGCCGATGCTGCTCGGGTTCATCCTGGGGCCCCTGATGGAAGAGTACCTGCGCCGGGCATTCATCATCTCGCACGGCAATCCGGCGGTATTCTTCACCAGCCCGATCAGCGCCACGATGCTGGGGCTGGCGGTGGTCACGATGGTCATCGTGCTGCTGCCGGCGATCCGCAAGAAGCGCGACGTGGCATTCCAGGAAGAAGCGTCGTAACGAAACGTGGCGCGCATCCGCGTCCGGTTCTGACCGGTAAACTGCAATTTTGGGGACGACCACCATGCAGCTCGCAAAGTACGTGAAGTTCCGCGAGGAGAAGTTCGGCGGCGTGCTCTTCGAGACGCGCTCCGAGAAGGTGTACACGCTCACGCCCACGGCCGCGGCCGTGGTGCAGGAGATCGCGGCCGGCCGCGCGCCGGAGGAGATCGCGCCACGCCTGGCCGAGCGCTTCGAGGGCCCCGAAGGTGCCATCGAGCGCGAAGTCCACGCCTTCATCGCCGAGCTGCGCGACAAGGGACTGGTGGAAGGTTGAGCGCGCAAATCGCCGCCTCGGAGGACCTCTCCGCGCCCCTCTACGTCGCGTGGCAGATCACCAACGAGTGCAACCTCGCCTGCCTGCACTGCATCGAGGAAAGCGGGCCGGGCAAGGCGTTTCGCGACGAGCTCGACCGCGACCAGGTCTTCGGCGTGATCGACCAGCTGATGGACAACGAGGTCCCGTACCTCTCGTTCTCGGGCGGCGAACCCATGCTGCACCCGCACTTCTTCGAGATGGTCGAGCGGGTGACCGCGAAGGGCAGCCAGCTCAAGATTGAGACCAACGGGCACTACCTCACGCCCGACAACTGCCGGCGGCTCAAGGACCTGGGCGTGAAGGCGGTGCAGGTGAGCCTGGACGGCGCATCGAGCGCCACGTTCGGCCGCATGCGCGTGCGCGGGGAGTTCGACAAGACGATCGACGGGGTTCGCAACCTCGCGCAAGCGGGCGTGCCGATCGAGGTCAACTTCTCGCCGGCGAGCTTCAATGTCCACGAAGCCGGCCGCGTCGTGGACCTCGCCTTCGAGCTCGGCGCCTTCAGCTTCTATTCCGGCAAGACGATGTTCACCGGCAACGCGGTCAAGGCGTGGCGGCACCTGGCCCTGAGCGACGAGGAGTACGCGCAATTCTTCCAGACGCTCGCCGCCAAGCGCGACGAGTACCAGGGCCGCATGCGCGTGAGCTACCACGAAGCGGGCCTGCTCGAGGAGTTGCGTTACCGCCTGCAGCACCCCGCCGCACTCCTCATCGTGCTGCCGAACGGGCTGGTCAAGTTGATCAACGCGCTGCCCTTCGTGTGCGGTGACCTGCGCACCGAGCCGCTGCCGCAGGTATGGGGCAATTTCCGCCGCGCGTGGAACGACCCGCGGGTGGCGAAGTTCGTCGACGAGCTCGCCGTCGATCCCGGGCGCACCAGCACGCTGCACCAGTGGGTCCGGGTCTGAGCGCTGCGTCCCCTCCGGGGCCGGTGGCGCCCACCCCCACGGCTGCGGGGCGGCTGATGCGTGTCTTCGCGCTGGTGCGTTACCGTTTCTTCCTTTACGCGGGACTGCTGCCCTACCTCCTCGGCGCGGCCTGGGCGTTCGCCATGGCGGGGGCCTTCGATGCGACGGTTTTCTGGTGCGGGCTCGGCGGGGTGGTGCTGAGCGTCATCGGCGTGGAGGCGTTCAACGAATACTTCGACGCGCGCATGGGCACCGACCGGGTGTTCAATCCCGAGGATGTGCCGCCGATCGCCGTCGCAGTCTTCTGGATCGGCAGCGCGGCCTTTGCCGCGGCGCTCGCAGTCGGCGTCTACCTTGCCATTCGCGGCGGCTGGCCGATCCTCGCCTTCGCGCTCGCGGGCGGAGCGGCCGCGATCTTCTACGAGGCCCCGCCGATCCGCTGGTCCTACCGCGGGCTGGGGGAACTGGTGATCGCGCTTTCCTACGGCCCTTGGATGGTGTTGGGCAGCCTCTACCTGCACACGCAATCGGCGTCGTGGGCGGCGCTGGCCGCTTCACTCGTGCCCGCGTGTTTCATCATGGCGCTCGCCGTCGTGAACGCGATACCCGACTTCCACCAGGACCGGCTCGTGGGCAAGCGCAACCTGGTGGTGCGCCTGGGCCGCGAACGCGCCGTGTGGCTCTACCTCGCGCTCGCCGCGGCGGGACTGCTGGTGATCGTCGCGGGCGTGGCGACGGGCGCCTTTCCCGTCACGAGCCTCGCCGCCCTGCTCGCCGCACCGTTCGTGCTCGCGAGCGGGCGCACCGCCCTGGCGAATTTCTCGACGCCACGACTATTCCTGCCGGCGATGCGCTGGATGGTGATCGCCTATCTCGCCGCGACCGGTTTGTTCACCGCGGCGATTTTCCTGCAGGTGTGGCGTTAGAGCCGATGGCGAACCGCATCGACAGCCTGGGCGCCCCGCTGCTCGTCACCT
Source organism: Burkholderiales bacterium (assembly GCA_031396185.1). GTDB lineage: Bacteria > Pseudomonadota > Gammaproteobacteria > Burkholderiales > Usitatibacteraceae > Usitatibacter. The sequence goes on from JANNKG010000396.1 coordinate 4,474, forward strand.
GGCAGCTCACTCGCGATTGCGACCTCGCGTGCCTGCATTGCTGCACCGATTCCGCGCCCGGCAAGCGCCTGCCCGACGAGCTCTCGCGCGACGAGGCGCTCGAGCTCGCGGCTGACATCGTCGCCTGCGAGGTGCCCTACGCGATGCTCTGCGGCGGTGAGCCGCTGGTGGTGCCGCATTTCTTCGATGTCGCCGAAGCGCTGGGCAAGGGCGGCGTGCACCTCAAGATCGAGACCAATGGACAGCGCTTCGACGATGCCGTGGCCACGCGGCTCGCGCGGCTCCCGATTCGCTCGATCCAGGTGAGCCTCGATGGCGATACCGAAGCCGTGTATTCGCGCCAGCGTCCCGGCGGCTCGCTCGCGAAGGCGCATGCGGCTTGCCGGGCGGCTCATGCCGCGGGACTGCCGCTCGAGGTGACCTTTGCGCCAACGAGCATCAACATCCACGAAGCCGAGGCGGTGATCGAGCGTGCTCGCGCCCTCGGCGCCTTCCGGTTCAACACCGGCAAGCTGATGCGCATCGGTACGGCCGCCCGCCACTGGAGGCGGGTGGAGCCCTCCAATGAGGCCTACCGCACATTCCGCGCCGTGCTCGCAAGACAGGCTGGGAAGCCCGGCATGGAGCTGTGCCACGAGCCGTTCAGCATGGAGGACGGCTTGCGACAGAGCGCGTCCGAACCTCCCGCCACGCTGCTGGTGCTGCCCAATGGCTGGGTAAAGGTTGCCGCTGCCCTGCCGCAGGTATGCGCGAACCTGCGAGGCGCGACGCTGTCGGAAGCGTGGGAAGCCTATCGAAGCGCGTGGCGTGGGCCTACAATGACGAAGGCAGTACGTGAGGCGATCGAGGATGAAGCGCGTCACGGGCAAGCGAACGTCTGGCAGTTGTTACCCGTTTTCAATGCATCACCTTGAGGGAGAGATCCATGAGCGAGCCGTCGAATACGAAGCCCAAGTCCGCGCAGGAGCCCACTACCCGCAAGGCGCTGCCGAGCGACAAGCAGCCGTGGGAGACGCCGAAGATGCAGGACGTTTCCGAAGAAGTGATGGCCCAGCCGTACATCCGCTTCACCTGAGATCGCGCCAACCATGCAGGGGCGCTCGGTCGACGAGTACCGGGCGCCCCTTTTCATTGCCTGGCAGCTGACCAACCGCTGCCCCGCGCGCTGTATCACCTGCTGCGAAGAATCCGGGCCCGACAAGGCGTGGCGTGACGAACTGACGCCGCGCGAGGCGCTCGACCTCGCCCACGCGATCGCCGCTGCAGGCATCCCCTACGTCGCCTTCGGCGGCGGCGAGCCCCTCGGCGTGCCGCATGCCTGGGATCTCTTCGAGATCCTCGCGAAAGCCGGCGTGGCGCTGAAGCTCGAGACCGAGGGCAGCTACATCGACGCAGCCGCTGCCGACCGCCTCGCGGCCCTCCCGGTGCAATGCGTGCAGGTCTCCGTGGACGGAGCGACGGCAGCGACCCACGAACGCGTGCGGCCGGGATCGAGCTTCGCATCGGCCACTGCGGCCATCGAGCGATTGGCGGCGCGCGGCTGCAAGCCGCAAATGGTTTTTGCGCCCACCCGCATCAACCTGGAAGAGATCGTGGCGGCCTACGATCTTGCGGGCGATTTGGGCTGTAGCTCCTTTGTCACCGGGCCCCTGATGCGCCTCGGGCGCGCCGCACACGATTGGGACAGGATCGCGCCTTCCGACGAACAATGGCGCCACGCGGTCGAAGCGCTGCGCAGCCGCGCGGGCGCGAGCCGCTCGCCGGTTGCGCTCTCGATCTATCCCTGGGACATCGTCACCGAGATCAAGACGCGGCTGGAGAGCCCCCAGGCGATGCTGCTGGTGGTCCCCAACGGCAAGGTGAAGCTGCTGAACGCGCTGCCCTTCGCACCCGCGGACCTGCGGCACGACTCCCTCGAGAAGGCATGGCGGGCGTACCGGGAGGCGTGGCGCAGCCACGAGGTGCGGGAGTTCGTATCAAGGTGCGCGGACGAGCCCGGTCTGTTGCGCCACGCGAATGAGACTTGGCCACTCGGCGCGGCGTGATGCCGGTCTGACCCCAGTAGGCCTTCTGTGTGGTATCGAACAGACCCCGCCCCACCTTTGCGCGCACCGTAGCGGCAGATTCCCTCCCATGAACTATTCGACACAAGCAATCGCCGCCCGCCCGCCCAGCCCCCTTGTGGCGGCCGGCATGCGTGCGCTTTGCCTGCCGTCCGGCCTCGACGCCGAGGCCTTGCTCGAGCTGGGCGCGGTGTTTGGCGACAATCGGCGTGTGAGGAAGCGCTCCGTCCTGTACCGCTGCGGCGAACCGTTCACCGCCCTTTATTCGGTCAGCCTGGGGACCTTCAAGACCTCGACGCTCGCGGAAGACGGCCGCGAGCAGATCACCGGCTACCACATGAGCGGAGACATCGTGGGGCTCGATGGCATCGGCGAGGATCGCCATTCGTGCGAGGCGGTCGCGATCGAGGATAGCGAAGTGCGCTCGCTGCCTTTCGAAAAGCTGGAGACGCTGGCGCTCCGCGCACCTGCCCTGCGGCGAAACCTCTTCCGCCTCATGTCGCGGGACCTCTGCCAAGGCCAGGACATGATGCTGCTGCTGGGCAGCATGCGCGCCGACGAACGTGTCGCGACCTTCCTCCTGACCCTCGCGAGCCGCTACGAGCGCCGCGGCTATTCGGCAATCGAGTTTTCCCTGCGCATGACGCGCCAGGAGATCGCGAGCTACCTGGGCCTGAAGCTCGAGACCGTGAGCCGGGTCTTCTCCCACCTCCACGAACAGGGCCTGATCCAGGTGCAGGGGCGTGCCGTGAAGCTCCTCGACCTGGCCGCGCTCAATCGCCTCGCGGGTCACGGCGGCTAGGGCCACGAGGCGTTTGATGCGCGTCAACCGCCGGACCGCGCCCACCGTTAATGTGGGTACAACGAGTCCCCCACCGGGAACACGATAATCATGCAAGCGGATGACGGAGGCAAGGGCCGAGGCGGGTTCATTTCCCGCTTTTGGCGGTGGCTCTCGAAGCCGAGCGCACGATGGTCGGTGCTGGCGCTGCTCGCACTGGGAGTTGCGGTCGGGGCAGCGGCCACGGTCGGCACCCAGGTGATGGTCGCGGTCACCGGAACCGACGCCTTCTGCGGCGGCGCCTGCCATTCGATGCAATGGGTGGCGAATGAGCACCGCGCGAGCTCACACCACGTGAACCGCACCGGCGTGGTCGCCGGTTGCCACGATTGCCACATCCCGAAAGCCTATCCCGGATTACTCTGGTACAAGACCCGCGCCGGCATCAAGGACGTGGTCCAGGAAGCGCGCGGCGTCATCTCAACGGAAGAGAAATTCAAGAAGGAACGCCTGCGAATGGCGAAGCTGGTGTGGGAGGAGTACAAGGCGAACGACTCGCGCCAATGCCGCAACTGCCACCAGTTCACCGCCGAGATCGTCGCGAAGCAGAAGGACTTCGTGAAGCCGATGCACGCGCAGGCCCTCGCCGGCACCGCGACCTGCATCGATTGCCACAAGGGGATTGCGCACACCGCGCCCGACGAATGAATTCGAAAGCCCATTGTCCAGGAGACATCATGAAACGCATTGCCATCATCGCCGCAGCCGCCCTCGGGCTCGCTGGGGCCGACACCCTGCAGGCCAGTGAAGCCCTCGCCAAGAGCGGCGGATGCCTCACCTGCCATGCCACCGCGGCCAAGAAGGTCGGCCCCTCGTTCAAGGACACGGCCGCCAAGTACAAAGGCAAGCCCGAGGCCGAGGCAACCGTGCTCGCCAAGCTGGCCGACGAAAAGGCGCACCCGCCGGCGAAGGGTAAGCCGGAGGACGTCAAGGCCGTCGTCAAGTGGATCCTGGCGATGTGAGCAGGTGGCCGTGAGCGACGCCGCGAATTTCGCCACGCTGCAGGCCTCGAAGCTCGGGGCCGAGTTGACGGCGGCGCAGTTGACCGCGCTGGCGGAGCACGTCGCCTTTCGCGACCTGGGCGCGGGCGAGGTCCTGGTCGCCGAGGGCACCGCGGATAACCATCTGTATGTGCTGGTGAGCGGCGCGCTCGGCGTGGTGCGCGGTTCCGGCACGGCCGAGCCGGTGACGCTGTTCACGCTCGCCCCCGGAGACCTGGTGGGCGAGCTGAGCTTCATCGATGCGACCCCGCACTACGCGTCCCTGGTCGCGGTGGGGGCCACGCGCGTCTTCGGCCTCGAGCGCGAGAAGCTCGAAGCGCTGCTGCCTTCCCATCCCGAGGTCGTCTATCGCGTGATGCGCGCGATCGTGCGCACCGCCCACCAGATCCAGCGCCGCCTGTCGATGCAGTCGGCGGAGCTCACCAACTACATCTACAAGCAGCACGGCCGCTACTAGCGGCCAGGCTCAGAAGCGATACGTTGCCATCCCGTAAATGATGTTGGCCTTGTATTGCGGATTGGCGTAGAAGCCATTCAGGTAGCTGGTGGCGGGCACGGCGGTGACGGGGATGGTGTACTGGTAGCCCTCGTAGCTGGCGTCCTTGTAGTCGAACTTCTCGTAGGCGTAGCCGCCGGTGAACGACCAGGTCTTGTTGAGGGCGTACACCGCCCGGACGTTGAACGAGGTGCGCCGGGTATCGTCCCAAAGCGAAATCGGGACCGGATAGCTGGGAGAGGTCACCGCGCCCTGGGATGCAAAATCCACCGACCCATCGGTCTTGTAGTGCATCGCCGTGAACTTGAGCGAGAGCTTGTCCATCACCGGCCAGTCCACCGCGAAGCCGACGGCCCAGTTCTGGTCCTTGGCGCTGCCTTCCCAGTTGTAGTTGGCCGCCGTGGGCGCGGCGAACGGATCGTAGGCGTCCGGCGCCGTGACGGGAAAGCCCAACACGCGGTGGCGCGAATCGTACTTCACGTCCTCCACGTCGGCGAACACCGTGAAGCGCACGCTCGAGGGTGCGCCGTAGGACGCGCTCACATAGAGCTCGCGGCGCTCGTCCCTCAACCGGCCCAGCACCTGGCCGCGATACTTGTTCTTCTTGGAGATCCCTTCGAGCGAGATGTCGAAGTTCTCGGCCGGGCTGTAGTCGAGCGTGAGCTTCCACTGGTCCTGGTCGAGGTTTGCCGCGTCGAACGCCTGCAGGAAGCGGTTCCAGAACAGCCTGTCGGCGGCGTTGACACCGTCGTTGGCCAGGAGGAAGTTCGAATCGCGCTTGAGCGACGTGTACTTCACGCGCACGGCGAGCTCGTCGAACATCGTGTTCTTGTACTCGACGAAGAATTTCTTGTCCTTGGTGCGATCGAAGTCGAAGCGCGTGCGCTTCGTGTCGAGGTAATCGTAGCCCGCCCCCAGGCGGTTGCCGCGGTTAATCCGGTAGTGCCCGTCAATGCCGTAGTTGTTCTTCTTGTACGAGAACAGGTCGTTGTCGAACACCCCCAGGGCGCTGTTGAACTCGACGTGGGTGGACTTGTCGTCGCGCTTGTAGTAATTGAAGTAGGCGCGCGTATCGAAGTTCTTCGCGGGCGCCGATGCGAGCGCGGCGGTGAAGGTCTCATTCTCGATCCGGCCGGCGAAGGTGCCGACGTTCGGCCCGGTGAGCGCCATCACGCCGGCGGTATTCAGCACCGAGGTCGCCAGGGTTGCATTGCTCTCCAGCTCGTCCTTGGTGAACCGGAGCGCCAACGTGGACCCGATGGGCAGCTTGCGGAAGGTCGCGTTGCCGGCCAGGCGAGAGTACTTGTTGTCGGGGCCGAGGTACGAGGTGTCGGTGCCGTTGGCAAAAAATCCGTTGGTCCAGTTGAGGCTTTCGTTGTCGTTCTCGAACTTGCTCGTCATCCACGACAGGGCCGCGTGCACCGTCTTCGAGTTGTAGCCGCCCTCGAAGGTGGCGTTGCGCGTCTTGTAGTCGACCGGGAACGCCAGGTCGACGAAGCCGTTGCCGGGGCTGAGGCCCTGCGAAGAGGAGCCCAGCTTCGATCCGGTCGTGGTCACCTGGTTTGCATCCGCGCGGAAGTACCACGGCGCGAGGGCCTGGTACTCCGCGTTGCCGCCGGCATCGCGGCGCTTGTAGCCCACGTCGAGCGCGTTCCAGGTCGCCGGGTTGAGCTGCGGGAAGGTTGCGGTTTGGTTCGCGCTGCCGGCGCCCGCGTACGGGGTGCGGCCGTTGAAGAGGAAGTTGTGGCGGAGGGAGTCGCTGTAGAGCCGGTATTTGAAGACGTCGTACATCCCGCCGCGCGCGGTGAGGTACTGGTCATCACGGCCCAGGTTCTCGCCGAAGGCGTCGAGCCAGAAGCGGTGGCTGCGGCCACGGAGGTCGAATCCGGTCATCAGGCCGCTCGACAGGTCGCGGTACTCGTTCAGCTTCGAGGCGTCGGCCGCATCACCGTCGTCGACGCGTATTCCGCCGAGGCTCACCGAGCCCTCGAGCCGGAAGGGTTCGTCGCTCTGCGCAAGAGCTGGCGCGGCGACGAAGAGGTTGGCGATCAGGAGGGCCAGCAGCTTCTTGCGCATGATCGTCATCCCCTATCGAATCAGGAATCGGCCGCGGCTCGCCGGCGCGTTGGAGCCGTGGATCGCGTTGTGGCAGTTCTGGCAGGCGCGCGCCACCATGCGCGAGCTGGGCGCGGGATTGGGCGCGCCGTTGGGCAGCAGCCACGCCTGGTTCTGGCCGTAGTACGCCGTCGGGTGCCGGCCCTGCACATGGCAGTCCTGGCAGAGGTTCGGGACCTTCTCGTTCAGCAGCTTGCCGTGCGAGGAGCCGTGCGGCGTGTGGCAGGTCAGGCAGTTCTCCTCGACCGGGGGGTGTCCGAACACGAACGGGCCACGCTTGTCGGCATGGCACGAAAAACATTGCTGGTTGACCGTTTCGTGCTTGAGCATCGCGGGCGTGAGCGAACCGTGCGGATTGTGGCAATCCGAGCACTTCACCTTCCCTTCGATGATCGGGTGGTGCGAAGGCTTGAGGGTCGCGTTGCGAACCTGCTTGTGGCACGTGCCGCAGGTGTCGGCCTCGATGATGCGCGAGGTGGTCGTGAAGGGCGCCACGCCCGGGGCCTTCCCCTTGCCGTGGACATCGTGGCAATTGGTGCAGGAAACCTCGTTCTTGGCGTGCTTTCCCGACTCCCAGAACGCCAGGTGCCGGCTGCCCGCGTGGCAGGTCATGCAGACCGCATCCTTCTCGGCCGGAGTGGCGGTCTTGCCCATCTTGTTGGCCATCTTGTTCTTCTCCGGGTCCCGCAGGTGCGCGGTCGCGTCGCCGTGGCACGACTGGCACATGCTTCCCGCGGCGTCGTTCTTGGTACCGTGATGGGTGAGGGCGAGCGATGCGTGAGATTGCTCGTGGCAGTTGGCGCAGATCGGGGTTGCCGCCGGGCGCTGGGCCAGGGCAGGCAAGGCCAGGAAAGCCGCGAGGATCGCGGCCGCTGCGCCGCAGATGCTGGACTCGAGTCGCATGTGGAATTCCCCTTGTTCTTCGCGGCACCGGAATTGCGGCCCCATGGGAGCCACTCTCCAGCAGGCTGCCTGCGGGGAACTGGGCGGATGTTGACCTGAATCAAATGAAGCGAGGAAACCTAGGAGTTTTCCTACGCGGTGGCGCGGCTGCGGACGATTTCTTAGCCCGAAGCGACCGGACAGAATTTCGGGGATGTACCACGGCGAGCGATTCAACGGCTATACGCACCTCGCAGGTGCGGTGATGGCGCTCGGGGCGGCGGCGGCGCTGGTAGCGCTGGCTGCGCAGCGCGGGGATCCGATGCGGATCGTAAGCTTCGCGATCTATGGCACGACCCTGGTCACCCTATTCGCCATCTCCACGCTCTACCACAGCACCCGCGGGCCCCGGAAGGCCCTCTTTCGGAAGCTCGACCACGTCTGCATCTATCTGCTGATCGCCGGGAGCTATACGCCGATCGCCCTGGTGACCCTCAACGGCGAGCCGGGCTGGACCCTCTTCCTGGGGGTCTGGGCCCTGGCGATCCTCGGGACCGCGCAGGAGATCTGGATCGCGAAGGGCCAGCGGTTCACGTCGCTGGCCATCTATCTCCTGATGGGCTGGCTCGGCCTTGCCGCGATCGAGCCCCTGATCGCCGGGCTGGGCGCCCACGGCTTCGGCTGGATGCTCGCCGCCGGCGCCGTCTATACCTTGGGCATCGTCTTCTATTTTTTCGACGAACGTTTCACTCACTGGCACGGCATCTGGCACTGCTTCGTGCTCGTCGGAAGCGCCCTGCATTACGCGGCGATCGTGCAATTCGTCGCGTGAGGCCGGCGGCTGCTCCTCCTAGGACTCGTCCTACCGGCCCAATGGGCGGCGGTTAGGGGCAATAGGGAGGGCACTCCGAGTGAACTTCGCGCTATACGCCGATACTTTCCTCGACGCCCAGCGCCGAAACTTGGCTCATACAACAGGAGGTGAGCCATGCCCGCCGCAGATTTCGCTTTCATCCCCGGCTTCCTGCCGGCCCTCCAGCGCTCCCCTGCGGCGATGGAAGCGCGTGCCAAGTTGTCCCGAACCATCGGCGAAGGGCGCCTGCAACTTCGCCAGCGCGCGCAAATCGCGCTGGTCGTAGCGCAGGAGAGCCAGAGCGAATACTGCGTCTGGGCCCAGACCTGTGTCGCCCGCCAGGCGGGCCTGCGCTGGGAAGAAATCGCCTTTGCCTGCGCCGGCACCGCGCTCGATGCACGCGATGCCGCGATCGTGAAGCTCGCGCGGGTGGTCGCCAGGACCGGGTGCTTCTCGCCCTCCGAGGTGCGCGCGCTGGTGCGCGACCCCTTGCTCAAGCCTGCCGACGTGGCTGAAATCGTGGCGAATGCCGCGCTTGCGGTCCTCGACAACTACATGATCCAGAGCCTGGCCCCCGTCGACGCGCGCAGCGGTACCCGCCGCGCGGCCTGAGTCGCGAACGCTACTTGGCGACCTTGAAGGGCACGTTGCCTGCGGGCTTGCCTGCGATGAAGAGGTCCACCCGGTAGTCCCCCTCGGGCCAGCCGCTGGTGGGCTTGCTGAAATTGAAGTTGGCCCGGTCCCCCACCGCTCCCAGCGTCAGCTCGACGCTGTCGATCTTGTAATTCGGCGGCGCGACCTTCGTCTTCACCGCAATCCAATCGCTCTTCAGCTTTGTCCCGTTGGGGACGTCCACAAGTTTCGTGCGCAGGAAGATCTTCGCGGTGTCCGGCGTGAAGGTGTCCTTTGCCGGGCCATCCTTCGCTTCCGACAGCACCATGTCGGCGTAACGCGGCGCGGCCGCCAGCGCTTGCGTGGGCAGGCCGGTGAGCGCTACCGCCACCCACAGTCCCACGAAAGCGCGGGCGCTCACCACCAGGGTGTGCGCTGCCATGTCGCCCAGCCTCTGGCGGCTCTTCGATATCCAGATCACGATCGCGCCAACCAGGTAGAGAAATAGCCCATCGACCAGGCGCAACAGGTTGCGCACGATGGCGGCCTGCCAATCCAGCGCAGTGCCGTCCTGCTTCACGACCTTAAGGCCAAGGACGCGCTTGCCGAGTGTGGCGCCCCAGGTGGCCTCCATCACGATGTAATAGGCGAGCGAGATGCCGAGCCAAAGGAAGAACGGCGCGCCCTGGATCTCGAACCCGGCGGAAGTCGTCCCACCGGTCATTGCCGCGATGGCGTAGCCCACCGCGAAGAGGGGGATCGAATCGATGATGACCGCGGCTGCACGACGTCCGACTCCAATGGGTTCCATGGCGCCCTCCCCTGAACGTATGGAGGCGATGCTACACCCCCGCTTCTATTTCGGCCGCGGCGGCTTCAGGCTCCCGTCGGGACGCGATAACTTGCCGGCGCGCATCTCCCCCACCGCGTGAGCCACGGCGCGGGCCACGTTGCGAACCTCCTCCTGCACCGCCTTGTCGCCATCCAGCTCCGCGTGGCTGGTGGCATACGGCTTGTAGTAACCGATGAAGCGATCGAGCCGCGACAGATGGCCCGCATCCACCAGACCCATCCAGTCGAGCCAATCGGACAGGGCGTAGCGGGTCTCCTCGATTCCGGCGACGTCGCCGTGGACCACGAGACCGTACACCCGGCCCTCGAGGTGCTTGGGGTAGGACCACCCGTCCAGCTCGACCTGCTTCGCCTTCACCACGTCCTTGCCGTGGGTTAGGGTCGGATCGGGGTTGCCGCCGTCGGCACACACCAGCCGGTCAATCATCAGCTTCATGCCGCTGGCGGTGTGATACCAGTTGACCGGCGTGAGCAGGATCACGCCGTGCGCCGCGACCCATTTCTCGTAAATTTCGGCCATCCAGTCGTTGAACTGGTTGAACGCGGGGTTCGGATATCAGGAGCACGGCCAATTGCACAGCGGCATCGCCGAGGAGACGCAGCTCTTGCAGGGATGGATTTTCAGCGCGTACTCGGAGGTGAGGCGGCTCAGGTCGAGCAGGTCCACTTCGATGGAGGCCTCCTCCAGGACCTCGGAAACCAGCTTGGAAAGGCGAAAGGTTTTCGACATCTCGCCCGGGCACGTGCCGTCGTTGCGCGACGAGCCGCACACCACCAGGACGCGTGACCGGGTCCTGGAATTCTTCTGCTTCTTCTCGGCGGCCACCAGCTTGTCGCGGGTCGCGCGCCACTCGACGGAGAGTTGGTATTTCGGATCCGCAAACCCCGGACCGGCCTTGGCGGTGAGGGGCGCCTTGCGGTCCTTGTCGTAGGCCTTCCAGGCGATCACCTCGATGCGTTCGAGCGCCTCCTTTTCCTTCTCGAACCACGGATCGTAGAAATTGCCCTGGAAACGCTGGTGAAACTCCTCGCGCGTGAGTGGCGGCCGGGCTTGCCCGGTACGGGGCTTGGTGGCTTTGGTCATCGGGGTCTCGCTGGCGCGGGAGGTGTTCGACCCACCGCGGAGGGTGCATAGTTCCGCAAATGGTTCGTGTCCCCCTCCTCTTCGCCTGCCTGCTGCTGGTCGCGCCATTCGCGAGCGCGCAGGCCACCTCCCCCCGCTCCGGCGCAAGCATCGTGCGCCAGATGTGCGTCAACTGCCACGGCCCGGGTCTGGGCGGCGCGCCCCGGATCGGCAACGCGCGCGAGTGGCGCAGCCGTGCGCGGTCGGGCCTCGACAACCTGGTGCGCTCGGCGAGCGAAGGCAAGGGCGCCATGCCCGCGCGCGGCGGCATGCCCGATCTCACGGACGCGGAATTGCGCGATGCGATCGCCTACATGTTCGAGCAGAGCACCTTGAAGCCGGAGTAACCCGACCTCCGCGGCAGACCCGCCTCGAAGATCGCCTCGAAGGTCACGATTCGGGACGACTCCCTTTCCTCTCGAACCAGACGGTCGCGCCCACCGCCACCGCGAGCGGGATGAGGAAAGCGAAAAGCTGCGCCCATCCCGAGCGCAGCCACGTGCCGTTGTAGAAAACGAGGATGAACGCGCTGAAGACTGCGGCCGCCGCCAGCGCCCGACCCGCGAACACGTTCACTTGCACCCAATGGTGGGGACGCGACTTGATGCTGCGAGCGGGGTATCCGTAATAGGGATTCTGCGGAATCAGCTTGAGCATCAACGGAACGCCGGCAGTGGCCACGATGACGCACGCGAGCAGCAACACGATTGTAAGGAACATGGCCGTGCCTTCCAGGATGCGTTGCGAGCACTCAGGATAGCCGAAGGCCCGATGGGCGGTCGAATCGAGGCTACGGTCCCGTTTTTACAGGCGGTGTGGATTGGGCCCCCGGCGGCTCGGGGGCGACGCCTTCGGACGGCTGGAGCAACGGGGCCCCCGACGACTCGGGGGCGACGCCCGCGGACGGCCCTGCAGGCCCCGCTACCGGCGTCGGCTGGAACTGGGGGTCGCCCAGCTGCCAGAGGAGGAATGCGTAGACGTCGGCGAGCTCCTCATCGCGGCTCGCGCGCGGCGTTCCCGGCCCGTGACCGGCATCCGCATCGACGCGCAGCAACAACGGATTGGCGCTGGAGGTCGCTGCCCTGAGGCGCGCTGCCATCTTGCCGGCTTGCCACGGTTCGACGCGCCGGTCGTTCAACCCCGCGGTGAGCAACACCGCGGGATACGGTGTGCCGTCCTTCACCTGGTGGTACGCCGACACCACGCGAAGCTGGCGCGCACCCTCGGCACTCGCCGCGGAGCCGAATTCCGGGATCTCCGCCGGACCGCCGGTCATTTTCTCGTAGCGCAGCATGTCCATGAGCGGCGCCTTCGCGACCATTGCGGCGAAAAGCTCCGGGCGCCGCACCAGCGCACCCCCCGCGGCGATGCCGCCGGCGCCCGTGGCACCGATCGCCAGCCGTCGCGGATTGGCGAAGCCGTAGCTGCTCAGGAACTCGGCCACGGCGACGAAATCGAGGATCGTGTTGGGCTTGGTCGCGCCCCTTCCGCCCTGGTGCCACGCCTCGCCGTATTCGCCGCCGCCGCGCAGGTGCGCGATCGCCAGCACTCCGCCGCGCTCGAGCCAGGCGAGCCGCGCGGGATCGAAGCGCGGCGAAAGGGTCTCGCCGTAGGCGCCATGGCCCACCAGCAGCGTCGGGTTCTCGCCCGTCAGCCGCGTCGACTTTCGATACAGGAGCGTTACCGGAATGCGCGTGCCGTCACGCGCCGGCGCATACAGGCGCACCTCGTCCATGGCGGAAAAATCCACTAGCGCCGGCGGCTGCACCCGGGTGCCGCGGACGTTTCCGCCCTTGGCTTCCACCTGCACGATCATGGGTGGATCGATCCACCCCTGCAGCAGCAGCACCGCGCCACTCATGCGGGGATGGGCGACAAGCTGGGTGATGCCGTTGTCGAACGGGGTTCTCACGAACTCCGCAGACTTCGACCCGAGGAGCCCCAACGGCATGCGTTCGAGCCGATCGACCCCGCCTACCATGGTGCGTAAATAGAGCGCGTCCTGCGCCAGTGCCATGGCGGTCACCACGGCATCGCCCTCCGGGACCACCACGCGCGCGGCCGCGAGGCCCGGGGCCCTCGGATCCACGCGCAGCACGCGATGGCGCGCAGCACCTCGCTTCGACAGCAGGTAGAGGTCGTCACGCCACCCCTCGATGGCGAGCACCTCGTCCTGCTCGCCCACGATCTTGCGCCAGCGGGGGCGGCCCGCTGCAAGGTCGCGCTGCTCGGTTACATGCACCGCGATCTCGCGGCCCACTCCATCGCGCGCGATCGCGAACGCATGGCGCGAGTCGAACGGAAGGTGCAGCGCAGGACGCACGAACTCGGGCACGTCGCGGGCCCCGCCCACGCCCGCGGCGAACACGATCTCGTCGCCCTGCGATCCGCGCCCGAGCTGGTGCCGGTAGACACGCGCGTGGGCGTGGCGCTTGCCCGGCGGGTTGGACGCCGGATAACGCGCGTAATAAAAGGATCGGCCATCGGGATGCCAGGCGAGCTGGTGGTTGAAGCGCGTGCGATCGATCTCCACCGGGAGGTCGCGGCGCGAATTCGTCTCGATCACGCGCAGCACCGAGTCTTCGCTGCCGCCGAGCGACGTGCCGTAGGCGACGTGGCGCCCGTCGGGCGAGGGCACGAACCAGTCGATCGCGGCACGGCGCGACCCGGTGTCGAAGCGAACCGGATCGACGATCTCGCGTTCCGCCCCGGAAAGCCCCTCGCGCATGCAGAGCACCGGCTGCGTGCGACGCGGCTCGAGCTTAAGGTAGAAGATGCGCGTGGGCGTGAGCGCGATCGAGCTCACCGTGACCGCGGAATCGGAAAGCGCGCGGATGCGCTCGAGCATCTGCGCGCGCCCCGGGATCGCATCCAGTTGCGCACGCGCACGCGCTCCCTGCTCCCCGAAGAACGCCTGCGTGCGCGGATCCGACACATCCTCCAGGTAGCGGAACGGATCGTCGTTCGCGTGTGCGGACAGCGCCGCGGTAAAGAGGCAAAAGGCTGTGAAACCGCAGATGGCCGCAGATGAAAGGCGGATGGCCGCAGATGAGAATTTGCGGGCGATTCGAATCAACGGGTGCGACAATCCGAGCATGACTCCTTCTTGATCTGCGGACATCCGTCTTTCATCTGCGGCCATCTGCGGTTCCCGGGATTTGCGCCCGCATCACTCTCAGGTCGTCGTGAATTGCAGTGCGGCCAGGCGAGCGTAGAGACCGTTTTCGGCGACGAGGGTTTCATGGGTGCCGGTGGCGACGATGCGGCCATGGTCCATGACGATGATGCGATTGGAGGACTTAACGGTCGCCAGGCGGTGCGCGATGACAAGGGTGGTGCGCCCGTGCATCAGGCGCTCGAGGGCGAGCTGCACCGCCTTCTCGCTCTCGGCGTCGAGCGCGCTCGTGGCCTCGTCGAGCAGCAGCACGGCACGATCGGCGAGGATGGCGCGCGCGATCGCGATGCGCTGGCGCTGCCCGCCGGAAAGCTTTACCCCGCGCTCGCCCAGCTGGGTCTCGAGGCCTTGCCCGAGGCGCTCGACAAAATCCAGCGCAAACGCTGCCGACAGCGCCTCCCGTACCGCAGCGTCACCCGCCTCGGGGCGCCCGTAGCGTACGTTCTCCAAAACGCTCGCCGCAAAAATCACCGGGTCCTGGGTGACCACGGCGATGCGGCGGCGCAACTCCCGTGGGTCGGCCGCCCGCGCGTCCACGCCGTCGACCGCGATCCGCCCCGACCGCGGATCGTAGAAGCGCAGCAGCAGCTGGAACACCGTGGTCTTGCCCGCGCCGGAAGGACCCACCAGGGCGACCGCCTCGCCGGGTTGCACCGTGAGCGAAAAATTCGCGAGGGCGGGAGCCTGCGGGCGCGAGGGATAGAAGAATGTCACGTCCTCGAAGGCCACTTCGCCGCGCGCGGGCGTGGGCAGCGCCTGAGGCGCGGCGGGCGCCTGGATGCCGGGCTCGGTGGCGAGCAGCTCGAGCAACCGCTCGGAGGCGCCGGAGGCGCGCTGCAGGTCGCCGTAGACCTCGGTCAACACGAACATCGCGTTCGCCACGATCACCGCGTAGAAAATGAACGCGGCGAGCAGTCCCGCCGACAGGCGCGCGGCGAACACGTCGTGCGCGCCGACCCACAGCAGGAATCCCACGGCGCCGAAGGCGAGCGTGATCACCACGGCGATCAGCATCGCGAGTGCTCCGGAGCGCTGCACCGCCGCCGCGAACACCGCCTCCACCCGCTCGCCGAATGTCGAGACCTCGAGATCCTCGTGGGCGAACGCCTGCACGGTGCGAATCTCGTGGAGCGTCTCGTCCACGTGGCTCGACACGTCCGCCACCCGGTCCTGCATCGTGCGCGAGAGCTTCCGCACCCGGAAGCCCAGCAACCCGATGGGCAGCAGCACCACCGGCATGCAGGCGAGCGTGAGCAGCGTGAGCTTGAGGCTCGTGAACAGCATCATTCCGAGGCAGCCCACCAGCGTGATCGCCAGCCGAAGGGCGTAGAGGAGCGTGCCTCCCATCACCGCCTCGATGAGGGTCACGTCGTTGGTCACGCGCGATCCGATCTCGCCGGTGCGTGCTTCTTCGTAGAACCCCGGAGAGAGCTTCAGCAGGTGGCCATAGACGCGCCGCCGCAGGTCGGCGGTGAATCTCGCCCCGATCCAGTAGACGTTGTAGACGCGAAACCAGGTAAGGATGCCGAGGCTGGCGATCAGCGCTCCGAGGATCGCCAGGGTGGAGTCGAGCTGCTCGGCCTGGCCGCTGGTGAAACCCTCGTCGATCACGAGCTTCAGTCCCTGGCCGATCATCAGCACCATGCCTGCCGAGAGCACGATCGCGACGAGGGCGATCGCGATGCGGGCGCGGTATGGAAGGAGGAGCCTGAAGAGCGGGAGGAGCCTGCGCAGTGGCTTAGCCGCCCCGGCGGATGATCGGGCGACCGACCGTGCCGGAGACCGAGAACGCTCCCCGGTCCTGCGCGACCTGCGAGCGGATCTCGAGCGCGAGGCGTCCCGACAGGTTGCTGTTCGCGCCCACGTCGAGGTTGCCGTTGCCGCGCAGCACGCCCCCCTGCAGCACGACCTGCCGGTAGGAGGCATTGCCGTTGGCCGAGGTGACCTCGCCGGTCAGCTCGGCGAACTTGGTGACCCCGGCGCGCTGTCCTGCCGCGTCCGACTGCATCACGGCAACCAGGTCCACGTTGCTGATGCTGCCCTCGCCGACCCGGAACTTGCCCTGGGCGCGCGAGGTGGCGAACACCTGCTCGACATTCGGACCCTCGGCGGTGAAGGAGAAGTTGCCGTCGACCTTGCCGGTGACGGCGATGGCCTTGGTGAAGGCCGCGACGAGCTCCTTGGCGCTCACCCGGGCGAGCGACAGCTCGCTGTCGATCTTCACGCCTTGCGCCCAGTTCACGCGCAGCGTCCCGTTGACCTTGCCTTCCATGGCGGCGGCCTCGAACTCGGGCACCAGGATCTCGGTGCCGCTCCAGACGCCCTTCAGGGTCACGTCACCCACCAGTATCGGCGCCCCGATCGGGAGCGTCCAGTTGCGCGCGGTGAAGTCGACGTTCACGCCCTTTTCGCCGGGCTTGAGGCCCAGCGTCCAGCCGACGGCGGCCGTGAGCTGCGCCTGGCGCAGGCTGCCGTCCTTCGCGAAGTTGAGCGTCGCGTTGAACGGGTCGACCTTCGGCTTCACGTCGAGCTTCACGCCGCGCAGCACGATCGATTCGATCGAGCCGGTCTCGCCCTTGCCCTCGGCCTTGCCCCACACCGGGATGCGCTTGACCGCGTCGCCGTTGATCTCCACGTTGTCGAGCTCGATCGAGTTGATCGACAGCTTGTCGCTGAAAATCGAGCCCACCGCCAGGAAGATGCGGCCGGTTGCGGCCTTGGCATCGAGCGCCTTGCCGACCGTGAGGTTCTCGACCTTGAGGTGCGGCGCGGGAACCAGGCGGAAGGTGGTCGATGCGATCGACACGTCGTCGTGAAGCCATGCGGACATCGCGCGCTCGACCTTCGCAGTGAGGCCGGGCATCGGCACCACATGCACCAGCGCGACCGCGACCAGCAGCAGGACGATCACCACGAGGGCGAGCGTGCGCCCGAGGTTGCCCTTGCGCACGCGCACACGCGGCCTGCCGGAAACCGCTGCCGGCGCCTCCTCGTCGGAGGTCACCTTGGTGCGCAGGACATCGGCTATCTCGCGCGCCTTGCGCGCCTGCTCGGCGCGCAGCCGGTCGTCCTCGTCCAGTTCCGCCTTGGCCTTGGCCGACATGTAGGCCTTGGCCTGTGCCTTGCCCTCGATCTCGGCCTTCTTCTCCAGGTCGGCTTCGAGCTCGGCCTGCACCTTGACGCGGGTGTCCTCGGCGATGGTCTCGCGCGCCCGCGTCTCGATGCGCGCGCGCGTCTCCGCCTCCTCCTTGGCCTTCCTCTCGGCATCGATGGTGGCCGAGAGCTCGAACTCGCGCTTGGCGCGCTCCTCGGACTCGACCTTCATGCGCGCCTCGGCTTCGTACTTGCCCTGCCGCTCGGCGTTCACGCGCGTCTCGACCTCGGCGCGCTCACGCGCCGCCGCCTCCGATTCCTGCTTGGCGCGCGCCTCGGCATCGCGCGCGCGCGCTTCGATTTCCTTGGAATGGCGCGCCTGCTCCTCGGAACGCCGCGCCTGCTCCTCGGCCTGCGCCTTCATCTGGCGCGACTGCTCCTCGGCCTGGGCCCGCAGCTTGCGCGTCTCCTCCTCGGCCTTCATGCGCGCTTCGGTCTCGGCCGCGGCGCGCGCTTCGGCGGCGGCGCGCTTCTTCGATTCCTCCTCGGCGCGTGCGTTGGAGTCCGCCTCCGCGCGGATGCGCGCCGCCAGCTCGGCCTTGGCGATCGTCTCGCGCTCCTCGCGCAGGCGCTGCTCGAGCTCCGCCTTCGCGGCGAGCTTGGCCTCGGCCATGATCTCGGCCTGCATCGAGACGCGTGTCTTCTCCTCGACTTCGTTGCGCAGCAGGTCCTCCATCTCCCCGCGAATGCGCGACTCGATCTCCTCCTTCAGGCGCGCCCTCATCTGGGCTTCCGCGTTGGTCGCTTCCGCCGCCTGGCGCTTCGCCGCCGCATCGGCCTCGGCGCGCGCCTTGGCCATGGCGGCAGCTTCGGCCTCGGCGCGGGCACGCGCTTCGGCGAGCGCCTTGGCCTCGCGCTCGGCCTTTACGCGCAGCTCGGCAAGCCTGCGGCCTTCCTCTTCCTGCTTCGCCTGCTGCTCCGCGGTGAGCTTCGCCTGCTGCTGGGCGATCGCCTGCTGGCGAGCGGCTTCGTCGCGCATTTGCGTCTCGAGCTCGGCCTTGGCGCGCTCCGAGGCTTCCTTGGCACGCCGCGCCTGCTCCATCGCCTGCTGCTCGGCCTGCTGGCGCGAGCGCGCCTCGGCCTCGAGCTTGGCGCGGGACTCGACTTCGACCTTCGCCTTGGCGCGCGCGGCCTCGTGCGCCTGCTCCTTGGCCTTGCGGTCGGAGTCGCCCTTTTGCTGCTGCCGCACCAGCTCGCTGATGTCGTTGGCGGCGCCCGCAATCACGCGCTGCGTGGACGACGGCATCTTGTTGGGAGCGGTGAAATCGAAATCGTCTTCGGCCGGGGCGGCGAACGGATCGCCCTCCTCCTTGCGCGTCTCGAAGATGCGCGCGAAGCCGTCCTTGGCGAGGGTGTTGAGCGCCTTCTCGAGCACGCCCTTGTCGACTTCAGCCTTCTCGACCAGCTGCCCGAAGTTGGATTTGCCGTCGATCAGCTTGAGGACCTTCATCAGGTCCTTTGAAAGCGAAGCGGATTTCTGGTTGACCTGCGTGATGCCCTTCGCGGTCTTGGTAAAAACCGTAGTTCGATCCATCCGACTCCCCGCGGTGATTTTGGGCGCTGCTCCCCACGCCAATAATGGCATGAATTCAGGGCCTTGGAAAATGAACCCGTCACGGTTCGGCCGCTCTAACCCCCGCTGTCGTCCAGAAACCAGGAACGCGCGTTAATCCCGAAGACCCCGAATAAAACGGGCTCAACCCGTACTGAAAGGAAAGCCATGCGCTCGATCGCCCACCTGACTCTCGCGTTTGCCACCGCGTTTGCATCGGTCCTCGCACTGCCCTCGATTGCCCAGGACCTGCCTGGCCGCGTGGGTCGCATCGCCCATATCGAAGGTACCGCCGCGATCTACCAGGAACCCGATGAGGGCTGGGAGAGGGCTTACGTCAATTCCCCCATCAGCACCGAGAACTCGGTGTGGACCGAGCCGAGCTCGCGAGCCGAAGTGCGTGTTGGCGGCACCGCGATTCGCATGGAAGAGGCCACCCAGCTCGACATTTCCCGCCTGGACGAAAACGAGCTGGATGCGTTCGTCCCCCGCGGCACCGTTGCGATCCGCGTGCGCCACTTCGACCGCAATGATCGCGTGATCTTCAATACCCCGCATGCACGCTTCTCGATCCGCGCCAATGGGCGCTATCGCGTTGACGTGGACCCCGAGCGCGAGGAATCGCGACTGACGGTGTTCACGGGCGAAGCGCGCGTGGGCTCCGACAGCGGACGCATCAGCGTGCAGGCCGGCAAGACGGTGCGCGTCTTCGGCGGATCGGCTCCCTCCTACGTGGTGGAAGCCGCTTTCCGTGACCCGTTCGACCAATGGTCGGAGCGGCGCGATAGCGGGTGGGTCGAATCGCGCTCGCTCAAGTATGTGTCCGCCTCCATGACGGGCTACGAGGATCTGGATCGCTACGGCAGCTGGCGTGAAGAGCCGGAGTTCGGCGCCCTGTGGTATCCGACGCGCGTGGCGGCGGACTGGGCCCCCTATCGCGACGGCCGCTGGGACTACGTGCGTCCCTGGGGCTGGACCTGGGTCGATGACGCGCCCTGGGGCTATGCACCGTTCCACTACGGCCGCTGGGTATTCGTACGCGACCGCTGGGCCTGGACCCCCGGCCGACGCGAAGTGCGTCCGACCTGGGCGCCGGCACTGGTCGCATGGGTTGGCGGAGCCAACCTGAGCGTCGGCGTGTCGAGCTCCAGCCCGTCGGTCGGCTGGTATCCGCTGTCGCCGTGGGAACGTTATCAACCCTGGTACAACGCGAGCCCGACCTACGTGACCCAGGTGAACATCATCGTGCGCGAAAGTCCGCAGCGCGAGGACCGCCGCCAGTGGGCCGAATCGAGTCGCGAGCGCGGCATCACCGTCGTCAACCGCAATGTCGTGATCGATCGCCGCCCGGTTCAGCAGGCCATCATCGCAGTGCGACCGGAAGTGGCCCGCCAGGTGCAGATCGCCGCTCCGGCGACCGTGTTGCCGCCGCGTAGCGAGGTGATTCAGCGGCGCCAATCGGTGCGTACCCAAGTCGTTGCCCCCATCCCGGCTGCAAGTGCTCCGGCGACGGCACCGGGCTCCGCCCCGGCGACACAGCGGCCCGGCCCTGCGCAGGCGCAGCCGACGCAGCGTGGCGAGCGTGCAGGTCCGGTGGCGCGTCCCGAGTTCCAGCGTCGCCAGGCCGTCGCGGCTCCGCCGCCCGAGCCGGCGAAAACCGCACCGCCCCCGGTGCAGCGCGTCACACCGCCCAGCGCGGCGGCGCAGCAGCAGGCCCGTGAGCAGGTAAGCAAGGCGCGCGATGCCGAGGCGCAGAAGGCGCGCGAGGACCAGCAGAAGGCGCGCGAAGAGCAGCAGAAGGCAGGCGCAGCAGCGCCGCCCAGGACGGCCGCCGAGCCGGCGAAGCCGGCCAACGACCCGCGAAGCCGCGAGGCCGAGCAGCAGAAGGCGCGCGAGCTGCAGCAGAAGGCGGCCGAGGATCAGCGCAGGACGCGTGACGACCAGATGAAAGGCCGCGAGGCCGAGCAGCAGAAGGCGCGCGAACAACAGCAGCAGCAACAGCAAAAGGCCGGCGATGACCAGCGCAAAGCCCGCGAGGACCAGATGAGGGGCCGCGACGCCGAGCAGCAGAAAGCGCGCGAGCAGCAGCAACAACAACAGCAGCAACAGCAGCAGAAGGCGGTCGAAGACCAGCGCAAGGCGCGTGACGACCAGATGAAAGGTCGCGACGCCGAGCAGCAGAAGGCGCGCGAGCAACAGCAGCAACAGCAGCAGCAACAGCAGCAGAAGGCGGTCGAGGACCAGCGCAAGGCCCGTGACGACCAGATGAAAGGCCGCGAGGCCGAGCAGCAGAAGGCGCGCGAGCAGCAACAACAGCAACAGCAGCAGCAACAGCAACAGCAACAGAAGGCTGGCGAGGATCAGCGCAAGGCGCGTGAGGAGCAGATGAAAGGCCGCGAGGCCGAGCAGCAAAAGGCGCGGGAGGACCAGATGAAGGCCCGCGCCGAGCAGCAGAAAGCGCGCGAAGAGCAGATGAAAGGCCGCGGCGAGCCGCAGCAGCGCGAGCCGCAGCAGCGCCAGCCGCAGCAGCGCCAGCCCCAGCAGCAGCCGCAGGGCGCGGCGCCTGCGCCTCCGGATGCCGACGCAAGGCTCTCGCCGCAGGAGCGTGCCCTCAAGCGCCAGGAGCGCGACAAGAAGGCGCGCGAGGACAAGGAAGAAGAGGAAAAGAAAGGCAAGGCGGGCCGCTAGGGCCCTAGAAGCACCATTTGAAGCTGAGGAAATAGACCATCATCTCGGGGGTCAGGTAGCCGCGGAACACCATCCACGAGACGATCGCGAAAGCGCAGAGCGCCGTGAACGCCAGGGCCGCATTCCGGGTCCTGGCGTTCACGCTGGCAACGGCACTGCGCGAGGCAGGGCGCGCTCGTTGATCGGCATGCATGCAAGGGCTGCAAACACCGCCAGCCCCATCGAGATCCACCAGGCGAGGTCGTAGCTTCCCTGGCGCGTGAAGATCACGCCACCCAGCCACGCGCCGCAGAAGCTGCCGATCTGGTGCCCGAAGAACACCACTCCCATCAGCATCGAGACGTGCCGGACACCGAAGATCTGCGCGACCAGCGCGCTGGTCAACGGCACCGTCGAGAGCCACATGAGTCCCATGCCGAACGCGAAAACGTAAACCGTCGCAGGAGTTTTCGGCATCAGCATGAGGAACAGGATCAGCACCGCGCGCACGCTATAGATCCCGGTAAGCAACCATTTCTTGCTCACGCGGCCACCGAGCCAGCCGGCCCCGAAGGAGCCGAAGACGTTGCCGAAGCCGATCAGGGCGAGCGCGGTCATCCCTACGGTCAGCGACATTCCCGCATCCTGGACGTAGCTGGGCAGGTGCAGCGCCATGAACGCGGTGTGTACACCGCACACGAAGTAACTCCAGAAGAGGAAATGAAAGGTGCGTTGGCCGAACGCCTCGCCGAAAGCCTGGCGCGCGGTCTGCTGCGCCGCGTGCGAGTGAACAATGCGCCCGGCCAGTCCCGCGGCCAGCGGGATCACGAGCGCGACGGTGGCCGCGAGCACGAACAGCGACGCATACCAGCCGATGCCGGAGATCAGGGAGGCGCCGTAGGGCACCATCGCGAACTGCCCGAACGAGCCGCCCGCCCCGACGATGCCAAGCGCCACACTGCGCTTCTCGGGTGAAACCACTTTCGAGACCACGCCCATCACGACGCCGAACGTGGTCCCCGAGAGCGCCAGCCCGATGAGCAGGCCGGCCGAAAATCCGAGGGCCAGGGGCGTGGTGGAAATCGCCATGAGCAACAGCCCCGCCGCGTAGCAGACGGCGCTCGCCACGAGCACGCGCCCTGCCCCGAAGCGATCGGAGATGGCGCCCGCGAACGGCACGAAAGCCCCCCACAGGATGTTCTGGAAGGCAATCGCCAGGGCGAACTCGTCGCGGCTCCAGCCGTTGGCCACGGTCATCTGCGGCATGTACAGGCCCATCGTCTGGCGCACGCCCATGGCGAGCAACAGGATGAGCGCAGCGCAGGTCAGCACGGTTCGGGTCGATCTCATCACGGCATGTTGCCAGTCGCGCTGGCCCTCGCCAAACGATTTGCGCGAATCCCCAGCATGCGCGGGCGGCATGCTCCGCAGCGCGGGTCTTCGAGTGACAAACCGTAACACACGGCAAGTCCCCGGGCATTGTCCGTGCCCGCAAACATGGCGCAGACTTTGTCCATTGTGAAGCGGGGAGAGATACGAATGAAGATGCGACTGCTGGTGGGTGCGATGCTCGCGCTCGGCGCCACTCCGGCGGCGGCCGATTGCAGCTGGGATTGGCTGTGCAACGGCGAGGGCGCGTGCAAGCACATGCCGATCTGCGACAGCGTGAACGAGCTCCCCCCGGCGCGACCCGACAGCCAGCCGCCCGCCATGCCGCCGACCGCGATGCGACCGCACCGGATCGCCGGGACCGGCATCGGCAGTGGCAACACGCTCACCTGCGAGCACATCATGCGCAAGGGCAAGAGCGGGCGGTGGTACTGGAACGAGGCGTGCTTCTGCACCGATCCCCGCAAGGCGAAGGACCCGAGCGCGCCGTTCTCGAATATCGTGCGGTGTGACGCTCAGTAATGCCGTGGGGTCAGATCGCCAAAGATAATGGCGCTCTGACCCCATGGCGCTGGCACATTGATTCACCCAATCACTTCAGCCGGCGAGCGGTGAACTCCTCGTCGATCGCATCCTTGTAGTAGCTCGCCGGCGTGGGCGAGGCCATCAGGCGACGGTAGACCTCGGGCGACACGTTGGCGTGCTCGAAGGTGCCCGCCGTCGTCTCCACCACCAGGATGCGACTGCGCTCGTCGTAGCCCGCGGCCTTCAGTCCTGCTGCGTTGAGCCGCCTCATCTCCACGCCCTCAGTCCCCCAGGCCGGCCACCAGCCGCTCGATTTCCTCCCGGTGGCCGCGGTCGTGCTCGACCATCATGGCAATGAGGTCCCCGAGGCACACCGGCCTGCCGCCGAAGCCGGCCTCGCGGCGCAGGTCGTCGCCAGGGAGTGCAGCGAGCAACCGGGTCAGCTCGCGGCGCGCGGCAGCGAATTCCCGCGCCGCGGTGCGCGCGTCCTGGCGCAGGTAGTCGCGCGCGGCAGCCACTGCGGCGCCGTCGAATGATTCGAGCGCCGGGCGCTCCTCCGCAAGCACCCGGCGCGCACGCACGAGATATCCCTCGCGCTCGAGGTCACGCAGGTGGCATGCGTGCTCGACCAGCGAGAATTCGCCGGCGCCCGGGCGCGACGCGAGGTCGTCGCGGGCGGTCGCATCGATCGCGGCTTCGAGGAACGCAGGCATCGCCTCCAGCCGTTCGATCGACTCGCTAAGGACCCGGTGCGGAGAATCGACGACGTCCACGGTGCTCTCCCTGTCAAGACGATTACTTCCCGGCCTTGTCGCCCCACAGTTGCTTCAGGCGCGCGTCCCGGCCACAGCCGTTGCGGTAGAAGTTGTAGCGCACCGGGTTCTTGGAATAGTAATCCTGGTGGTAATCCTCGGCCGGGTAAAACGCGCCCGCCATCTCGATCGGCGTCACCAGCGCTTCCTTGAAGGGCTTGGACTTCTCGAGTGCCGCCTTGGAGGCGTCGGCGGCTTTCTTCTGCGCGTCGTCGTGGAAGAAGATCGTGCTGCGGTACTGGCTGCCGCCGTCGCAGAACTGCCGGTCTTTCACCGTCGGATCGATGTTGACCCAATACACTTCCAGCAGCTTCTCGTAGGTCACCTTCTTCGGATCGTAGACCACCTGCACGACCTCGGTATGGCCGGTGGAGCCCGCCGAGACCTGCTCGTAGGTGGGATTGACGGTGCGGCCGCCCATGTAGCCCGAGATCGTGGCACTTACCCCGGGCAGCTTGTCGTAGGGGGGCTCCATGCACCAGAAGCAGCCGCCGGCGAAGGTGGCGACCGCGTGGCCCGCCGGGACCTTGGGCGGGGCCGCAGCAAACGAGACGCCGGCGAGAAGCAGGAGCGTGGCGAGCGAAATCTGGCGTTTCATCGAATTCTCCGTAAGGGTAGGCAAGTATCTGTCGCGCGGCGCGGCCCGGGATTACGCGGGAAATTCGAGGATCATCTCGACCTCGCCATCCTCGTCGACCGCGCCGGTGTGGCGGAAGCCGAAGCCCGCGTACAAGCGCGCGACCGCTTCATTGGATCTTACGTGCGACAGGCTCATCCGGTTGCAGCCGGGCTGGGCGCGGGCGTGCTCGACCAGGAGCCGCATCGCCGCCCGGCCGTATCCACGCCCCTGGTGGCGGAAGTCGACCAGCAGCCGGTTCAGGTAAATCTCGCCCGGGCGCAGGTGCAGCATCGCGAAACCGACGGGTTCCGCGCCAGCATAGATCGCGCGCATCCAGTAACCCTCGCGCCCGGCGACCTGCCAGAACGACTTGGCGATGCTGGCCACGTGATAGCGCTGCTCACCGACCACTCGCAACTCGCCCACGACGTCGATGTTGGCTTCGTCGATGGGGCGCAACGAAACCTCGCCGCCTGCCGCGGATGCCTCCTCACCCGGCTCCCACAACCACGCCGCGCCGCGCACGCCGCTCGAGTCGCCGTGCGCCGGGGGGAGAAGCCGGGTGCGCACGGCGTCCGAGAAGACGTGCGCGCGCCAGAGCTCCGGCACGCGGTCGTAGAGCCGGGCGAGATGGGACAAGCCGCCGCCGAGCACGATCGCATCGGGATCGACGACGTTGATGACGCAAGCAAGAGCGCGAGCAAGCCGGCGCTCAAAGCGCGCCAGTGACAACTCGCACTCAACATCTCCGCGACTGGCGCGCGCCGCGATCGCTTCGGCCGGGATCCGCTCACCGACAACGCTCGCATGGTCGTTCGCGAGCCCCGGTCCCGACAGGTAGGTCTCAACGCAGCCGCGCCGGCCGCAATAGCAGGGCGGCTGCGGCTCGCCTTCGGATCCTGGCAGCGGGTTATGTCCCCATTCCCCGGCGATCGCGTTGGCGCCCTCGACCAAGCGCCGGCGAACCACCAGCCCGCCGCCCACGCCCGTGCCGAGGATCACCCCGAATACCACTTCGGCATCGCGGCCGGCACCATCGATTGCCTCCGAAAGCGCAAAGCAGTTGGCGTCGTTGGCGAGGCGGATCGGCCGCGCGAGGCGACGCTCGAGGTCCTCACGGAGTGTCCGGCCGTTCAGGCACGTGGAGTTGGCGTTGCGCAAGCGCCCATCCACCCGCGACGGGGCACCGGGGGTCGCCAGGCCGACGCTCGCAGGGGCGGCGAGGTCACGCTCAGCGTCTTCAACCAGCGAGGTGATCGCGGCCAGCGTGCCGTCGTAATCGCCGACAGGCGTGGCCACGCGGCGGCGCAAGTGAATTTCACCGGCCACGTCGAGCGCGGCAAGCTCGATCTTGCTGCCGCCCAGGTCGATGCCTATCCGCATATGCATAGAACGACGGGATTCATGCCTGCTAGGGGTTGCAAGCAAGAATACCGCAGGCAAGAACCACTGCCCGCACACCGCAAGAGGCGGGCGCGGGGGCGGCCGGTGCGCGCGAGAGGAAACCCGCTAGCGAGCGGCGACGGGACTGAGCGTCGGTTCGTTTCGAAGTGCGACGCTGCCCTGGACCAGCCGCGTTTTTCCGCTCGGCAGGGTCACTTCTCCGCCGACCAATGCCGACTGGATCTGGTCGGCCGACGGCTGCCGGATTCCCATTCGCGCGAGCGAGCTTTTCGCCGACGCAAGGGCGGCCGACACTTCTTCGGGGCTCATGCGCGTCTGCGCCGTGAATCCGGCGATGGACTTGGTGTTGTCGGGATTTACCGTGACCAGCGTCACGGACGAACCGTTACGCAGCCCGTTGACCAGCGATTCCGCATTCGACTTGCTCCCCGCCCAGGTGGCGTACTGGGAGGAAAGGCGCGCGGCGTCGGGTGCGGAGGCCGCCATCGAGGAGGGGATTGCCAGCGCAGCGCAAATCGCGACGCCGGAATACAGACGGTCGAACTTTTTCATGGGGAAGTCTCCTTAGTGTCCCTCCACTATCGCTGCGATGCCAGCTATGCGCAGTCAGCCCGCGCCGACGTTTTCGTGGTCGTCCGCCAACGCTCGCGTCGGCCCGCACCGACGCCACGGACCATGCGGGCTAAATGACCGTGAAGGACCTCCTGCCAAGCGGATCATGGGAAAATCGGGAAGTGAACCTGCTCATCGTCGCCACCATTGCCGGAGGATTGCTGCTCGACCAGTATTGGGCGGGCCACGGCCAGATGGCGGTGAACGTCATCGTATGGGTGCTCTTCGCCGCGCTGTGGATGCGTAGTGCTGATCGCCGCCCGGCCCTGCTGGCGTGCCTGCTCTTCGCGACTGCGGGCGAGGTTTTCCTGTCGCTGGTGTGGGGTCTCTACGAGTACCGGCTCGGCAACATCCCGCTATTCGTTCCGCCCGGCCACGTGCTCCTCTTCTTTCTCGGCATGCAGATCGCCGCGCGCCTGCCCGAGCGCTCCGAGTGGGGGATTGCAATGCTGGCCGCGCCCCTGGTGGCCCTGTTCGCCTGGAACGGGCAGGACACCCTGGGACCGCTGCTCTACGCCCTGTTCCTCGCGTGCATGTGGATATCCCCGGCGAGGCGCCTCTACGCGACCATGTTCGTGCTAGCGCTTGCCATGGAACTCTTCGGGACCTGGATCGGCAACTGGGTGTGGTCGCCACAGGTCCCGTGGCTCGGCCTCACGGCCGCCAACCCACCGCTTGCCGCAGGGGCTTTCTATTGCGTGCTCGACCTGCTGGTGGTGA
>JANNKG010000434.1:0-18030 GCA_031396185.1 Burkholderiales bacterium
CCCCGCTTGGTGGCGTCGTTGAGCAGCGCGTCCACGAGGCGCACCACCGGCTGGCTGTATTCGTCGAAGTCCGCGGCGAGCGACTGGTAGTCGATCTCGCCGGTCTCGATCTCGTTGAGAATGCCGTCGATCGAGAGCTCGAAGCCGTAGTGGTGCTCGATGCCGATGGTGATGTCGGACTCGCGCGCGAGCACCTGCTCGATGCGCAGCTCTTCGCGGGCGAGCGCCCGGATCTGGTCGAGCGCGACCACATTGGCGGGATCCGACACCGCGATCAGCAGCACCTTCCGGTCCGAGTCGTAACTGACCGGCAGCACGTGGAAACGCCGCGCCATGTCCTTGGGCACGAGCGCGATCGCGGCCGGGTCGACGATCGTGTTCTCGAGGTCGATCGAGACCTGCCCGAGCGTCTCCGAGAGGATGTCGCGGATCGTGGCCTCGGTGACGAACCCGAGCGTCACCAGCACCTTGCCGAGAGGCGACTTGAATTTCTTCTGCTCGGTGAGGGCGATGTTGAGCTGGTCCTGGCTGATGATCCCCTTGACCAGCAGCGTCTGCCCGAGCGGGGCCTGGGCGCGAGGGGCTCCCTGGATCGAGCCCATCAGCGGATCTCCGCCAGCCGTCGCGCCGCGGGCGCGGGATCGAACTGGGCGCCGTTGTCGCGCGCCGCCTCCAGGGCCCTGCGGTAGAAGCCGGCGGCGAGGCTCGCCTGGCCGAGGTTGTCGAGGCTGATGGCGAGGTTGTACAGGATGTCGCCGCTTCCAGGATCGAGGCGGTGAGCCTCGAAGTATTCGGCCTGGGCCTCGCGCCAGCGTGCTTGCGATGCATAGAGATTGCCCAGCATGAATCGCAGCGCCGGGCTCTCCGGCGAGTTTGCGAGGTCGGCGCGCAGCTGGGCTTCGAGCGCGTCGGGGCGGGAGAAGTCGGCGAGCCCGGCGAGCCCGGCAAGGGCGGTGGCATTGCGCGGCTCGAGGTCGAGCGTGCGGCGATAGTGTGCCGCCGCAGAGGCGCGATTGCCGCTGCGGGCATCGACGGTGGCCAGTCCCAGGCGCGCGTCGACGTTCAGCGGGTCGGCGGCGATCGCTGTCTCATAGTTGCGCCGCGCCGCGGCGAGGTTGCCTTGGCGCAGCGCCTCGTAGCCCGAGGCGACTTCCGTGGGCACCCTGCGGGCGGCATCGGCGGAACGATCCAGCCGCAACGGCGGTGCGGTCGAGGTGGCTGCGGACTCGCGCAACAGGCGCGCCACGGTGTCCTCGGGCACCGGAGGAGTGGCGGCGCGCGCGGGAGTAGGCGCTGCAGGCGTAGGCGCGGCGGGTATCCGGTCGTTCACCGGCAAGGGCCGCGGAGACGGCGCGGCGGATATAAGGGCCATCTCGGCTGCCGGCAACTGCATCGCCGGAGCGCCCGCAGGGGGCGGGATGGGAGCGGGGCGCGGTCGCTGCTGGATCGCCACCTTCGGAGTGAGCATGCCAATTGAGTACCAGACGTAGGCACCCGCAGCGGCAGCGACGACGGCCACCGCGCCAATGGTGGCCCAGAGCATTCCGCGGCTGCGCGCCTCGGGGGGGGCTTTTGCCTGGAACAGCACCTGCGCTGCGTGGACGCCGGCATCGGGACGGGGCGCACCGCCGAGCGTGTGCCCTCCGCCGCCGGACGACAGTGGTTGGAGTTCGAGGCTGCCCGGCGCGGCGGATGGGGTGGAGCGCGGCGCAGGCGGCTCGCGCGGGGCCACACCGGCCGCAGCTGCCGCGCCTGGGCCGCGCGCGATCTTTTCCTGCTCGGCGCGCTTCAATGCGTCGAGCAACAGGCTCAAGAACGGCCTCCGAGTCCATCGGGTACCGGCGGCACCGGAGTGCCCCGGGGGAACTCGCCGCGCTCAAGGCGCTGCAGGCTTTCCTCGAATTTCGGGCCGAGCGGGCGGGTATCGGGAAAGAAGTCCTGGCTCGGCAGGTAGCGGCGATAGTCGGCAAGGTCGCCATCGAGGCTCGCGTCGCGAACCACCACGGGCCGCAGGAAAATCACCAACTCTTTCTTGGTCGAAGTATCGTCGCGAAAGCTGACGGCATCACCAAAAAACGGAATGCGGGACAGGAGCGGCAGGCCGCCCCGACTGCCGACGAAGGCGTCTTCCATCAGCCCGCCGAGAATCGCAGTGCTTCCGCTTGGAATCCGAAGCACACTTTCAAATTCGCGCGATCGGATTACGGGAACCTTGTTCTCGACGCCTACTCGACGAAGGTCGGGGTTCGGATCAAGGACATCTCCGACACGGCTTGAAATCGTCGGGCGGACGTTAAGTACCACCACGTCGTTTTCGCTGATTTGTGGCGTTACGTTCATCACGAAGCCCACCGGCACCACGTTCTGCGTGGTGGTGAATGCGACGATCGGAGCGGTGTTGTTCAGTCCCGGAGTTACTTGCGCCTGGACGGAAAAATACACGAGATTGTCGACGACCTTCAGCACGGCAGTCTGATTGTTGACCGCCATGATCCTGGGACTCGAGAGGACCCGCGTGTTGCCGAATGTATCGAGCAGCTTGATGGTGCTGCTGATCGAGCCTCCTACCGCAGCATTGGGATTGCTGTATTGAACCGAGAAAAACGGATTTGATGCGCTGGCAAGATCCCCGGTGATCAGGTTCTGGCGGAAGCTGTAGCCGAGCCCATTGAGGCCCAACGCCGACCAATCCACACCCGACTGGTATCGGTCGCTCAGCGTCACTTCGACGACGGTGGCCTCGATCAGCACCTGGCGGCGCGCCGATCCCATCACCTGTCCGATGAACTCCGCCACCCTCTCGTGCTGGCGCGAGCTCGCACGCACCGACACGATGCCGGTTTCGGCATTCACGATGACGCTTGCCGCCTCGCGGAAGGTGAGGCGTTGCTCGACGAATTCCTGCGCCTGGTTGGTCTGCTCGGCGCCGGGGGTGGTCGTGGTGGTGCTTGCCTGCGAAGCGGTGCCGCGCCCGCGCGGTGAGCTACGCGACTGGGTAGTGCTGGTCTGGCCCTGGCCGCGCGACTGCACCACGGTCTCGCTGCTGCCCTCGGGCAGCAGCTTGTCGGTCTCGCGCAGCATGTCCTTGATGTTTTTCTCGAGCGTCTCCCAGAAACGGTTCTTGGCGACGTTGTCGACCTTGAGGAGCGAGCTGTTCTGGCTCGCGCTGCCGGCCGCACCGGCGGTGGCGCTGGGCGGCGCCACCACCTGGCTCTGCACGCCGATGGTGCCGGTTACGTCCCGCGTCATGTTCACGTAGTCGATCCGGTAGCTGCGCAGGTACGGCGTATCGGGCATGACCGTGATCGTCTGGCCGTCGGTTTCCCAGCGTACGTCCACCTGACGCGCGACGCGCGTGAGGATCTGCTTGAGCGTCTGGTCGATGGCGTTCAGGTTGATGTTGCCCTCGATGCCCGGGTGGATGTCGAAATTGACGCGCGTCTCGCGCGCCATTGCGAGCAGGACGTCGCGTACCGGCTGGTTGGCGACTACGACCGAGTAGCGGATCTCGGAATCGCGCACCTCCGGGGGCGGAGGCAGCGGGACGCTGCGAACCGGAGCTGGAATCGACGCGCTGGGCCGCGCCGAGGGCTGGATGTGCCCATCATTCTTGGCAACCGGGCGCGTCCCACAGCCCGCCACTGCCAAGGCCAGCGCAAACCACGGCGCAAAAGCTCTCAATGGCATGCAGAAAGTATTCGTAAGTGTTTGTTTTATGACCAGAACCGCCCCTTGCATCCTTTATAGCGTTTTCAGGCAACAAACGCAAATGAAATCCCCTACATTCTGGTGTAGGACATGACATGGAAATGCAGCAATTCCCGATCAGCGAGGCTCGGCGCGGCGAGCCTCTTCGCGCACGGCGTCGATCGAGCGGACGTAGGGCTTGAATTGCCTTAGCGCGGCCGGAAGGGTGCCGAGCGCGTCGATCGCACGGCCGCGTTCGGCAAAAGAGCCGAATAACACGCCGAGCCTCGGCGATTCGGCGCTGCCGGTGGTAACCAACACCAGTTTTCCCGGCTCCACGACGCGTCCCGCCTGCGCGAGCCAGGATTCGAGGAATTCGCGCTCGCGTGCATCGGTGACCAGCAATTGCACCGCATAACGGGCGCCCGAGCCCGGGGCGATCAGCTCGCGCCCGGCGGCGAGGCGCGAAGCGATCGGGTCCGATGGAGGCGCGGCAGAACCGGCAGCCGGTTCGGCCGGCAACATCGTGGAGGAGGAGACCTGCATCGTGGCGGGCGGAACCACATCCGGCACGGTCGTTACCGCGGGCGAAGGCGCGGCAGCGGCGGGCAGCGGGGCGGCGACAGCGGCCGGGCCGGGATTCGGCACGCCCACCACCTGGGCGAGGCCGAAGCCCAGGCCCACGCCCACAACGAGCGACAGGGCGCTGGCCCACGCCACGCGACGCGGTGATGCACGCCGGGTCACCACGATCTGGGTATCCGCGACCGCGGCGCGCGCGTGGTCGGCACTCACGGTGTGAGTCCCCCCCGCGAATGCCGCGAGCAGCGTCTTGTCGGCGTAGATGTTGATGCGCCGCGTCAGGCCCTCGGAGGCCTCCCCGATGATGCGCAGGGACTCCGGGCCGAACAGGTCGGGCCCGTGGTATCCCGCGGCCCGCAGGCGGAACTTCAGGTATTCGCCGATCTCGCGAGCCGGCAATGGGCCGAGCGTGAACGCGTGGGTGATGCGCTCTTTCAGCTGGCGCATTCCCGGCAGGGCCAGGTGATCGTCGAGCTCGGGCTGGCCGAAGAGCACGATCTGGAGCAGCTTCTCCTTGTCGGTCTCGAGATTGGACAGCAGGCGGATCTCCTCGAGGGTGGAGAGCGGCATCGCGTGGGCCTCGTCGATCAGCGCAACCACCTGGCGGCCCGCGGCGTGGACTGCGATCAGCTTTTCCTGCAGCGCTCGCACCAGCTTCGTGGTGTTCGCCCCGGCGGTGTCGAGACCCAGGTCGCCGGCGATTGCCGCCAGCATCTCGTCGCGCGAAAGGCTCGGCACCGCGAGGTAAATCGTCTCGACGGTATCGGGAAGGCGCTCCATCAGTACGCGACAGAGCATCGTCTTGCCGCTACCGACTTCGCCGGTCACCTTGACCATGCCTTCGCCAGCGGTAATTGCGTAGAGCAGCGCCTCGAGCGTGGCCCCCCGATTGGCGCCCGCGAAGAAGAATTCGGTATGGGGCGTGATCCGGAACGGCGCCTCGCGCAGCCCGAAATGGTCCAGATACATCGTCATGGTTGCAGGGGGCGTCTGGTTGGTGTTCGCGTCGGTGCCGAATCACCCGCCCGAGTCGGGAGCGGCCAGTTTAGCACCCGAGCGTCCGGCGGATTCGAGCCGGCCATACAGGGTGCTGCGCGAGATCCCGAGCAGCTTCGCCGCCTGGGACATGTTGCCCAGCGCGATCTCGATGGCTGCCGTGAGGTATGCCTGCTCCACATCCTTCAGCATCGCGTCGAGGCTGAAGGGCTCGCCCGAAAGAAGCTCGGCGCGTGCCAAGGTCACCGGGTCCTGCGCTCCCGCGGCCTCGGCAAGGGGAGCGAACTCCGCCTCGAGATCGGCCTCGCCCACGGTGTAGCCGGCGAACTTGGTGGTCAGGCGGATCACGATGTTCTTCAGCTCGCGGACGTTGCCCGGGAACGCATACGCGTTCCAGCGCGCGCGCGCCCGATCGTCGAGGGAGAACGGCCCGGTTGCGGCCTTCGCGGCGTAGAGCCCGCGGTAGTAGTCGAGCAGCTTGAGGCGATCGTCGCCGAGCTCGCGTAGCGGCGGCACCACCAGCTCGAACACCGAGAGGCGGTGGTAGAGGTCGGAGCGGAAGCGACCGCGGCGCACTTCCTCGCGCAGGTCGCGGTTGGTCGCCGCCACGATCCGCGCGCGGCTGACGCGCGTCTGCGTCTCGCCAACCCGCTGGTACTCGCCGTTTTCGAGGACGCGAAGCAGCTTCGCCTGAATCTCGACGGGCAGCTCGCCGATCTCGTCCAGGAAAAGCGTGCCGTCGCCGGCATCCTCGAAGTAGCCTGCTTTCGCTTGGGCTGCGCCGGTGAAGGCGCCCTTGGCGTAGCCGAACAGGGTGGGCTCCACCAGGGTGGGCGAGATGGCGGCACAGTTGAGGGCGAGGAACGGCTCTTGCGACCGGGTACTCAGGTGGTGCAGGGAAAAGGCGACGCGCTCCTTGCCGCTTCCGGACTCGCCCTCGATC
Source organism: Burkholderiales bacterium (assembly GCA_031396185.1). Classification (GTDB taxonomy): domain Bacteria; phylum Pseudomonadota; class Gammaproteobacteria; order Burkholderiales; family Usitatibacteraceae; genus Usitatibacter. Next base: position 6,209 of record JANNKG010000434.1, read on the forward strand.
AGTGCGGGAAAGGCACTTGCGGCGTAGAGGTCGATTTGGCTGCGCAGCCGCCGCAGCGCCGGACTGTCGCCGATCAGGGCGCGCGCGTTCTCGGGTCCGTCGTCGGGGCGATCGAGGACCGGGGAGTGCAGCGCCCGCGAGAGCATGGTGCGCAACAGCCCGGGCTCGCACGGCTTCGGCACGAGGTCGACCGCGCCGAGCGCGCGCGCGCGCCGCGCGTTCGATTCCTCGTTCTGCCCGGTGAGCACCAGGATCCTCACCTCGGGGGCGTGGGCAAGGAGGTCGCCGATCAGCTTGAAGCCTTCGTTGGGCAGGTGCGCGACCGGTGGAAGGCCGAGGTCGATCAGCGCGAGATCGGGCTTGAGCCCCGCTCGCAGTTGCCCGACGGCGCCGGCGCGATCCGCGGCGCGCGCGACGTCGAAGTCGCCGGACAGTGCGAAGGCGAGGCTTTCGTTGATCAGCGGGTCGTCGTCGACCAGGAGCAGGCTGGGCTTCTTCACGGCGTCGATTATAGGGGAGGGGGCCACGACGAAAATGCTAGAATTCCCCCTTCATCCCAGCCCAAATCCCCCGCGTGCCCGAAACCCTGGTCGATGTCGACTCGGTGACCTTTGCATATGGTCGCCGGCCCGTCCTCAAGGGCATCACGATGCGCATCCCCCGTGGCAAGGTGGTCGCCATCATGGGCGGCAGCGGCTGCGGGAAGACCACGCTGCTGCGGTTGATCAGTGGCCAGCTGCAGCCCTCGGGGGGCACCGTGCGGGTGGCGGGACAGGCGGTCGCGGGTCTCGATGGCGACGGCCTCTACCGGATGCGGCGCCGGATGAGCATGTTGTTCCAGTTCGGCGCTCTCTTCACCGACATGACGGTGTTCGAGAACGTCGCCTTCCCGCTGCGCGAACACACCCGCCTGCCGGAGGGAATGATCCGCGACCTGGTGCTGATGAAGCTCGAGGCGGTGGGAATGCGCGGCGCCCAGCGGCTCATGCCTGCGGAGCTCTCCGGCGGCATGGCCCGGCGCGTTGCGCTCGCCCGTGCCGTGGTCCTCGATCCCATGCTGGTTCTATACGACGAACCGTTCGCGGGCCTCGATCCGATCGCCCTTGCGGTGATCGGGCAGCTGGTCCGCAGCCTCAACGACGCGCTGGGGGCGACGTCGATCGTGGTCTCCCACGACGTCAACGAATGCCTGGAGATCGTCGACTACCTGTATTTCGTGTCCGAAGGGCGGATCGTGGGCGAGGGGACCCCCGACGAAGTGCGCGCCTCCACCGATCCCTTCGTCCGGCAGTTCGTCCACGGCGAGCCCGACGGGCCCGTGCCGTTCCACTATGCCGCGGGCAGCTACTCTGCCGACGTGGGCCTCGCTTCGGGGAGCCCCGCCCGTGCTTGAGCGCCTGCGCCGCCCCCTCATCAGGCTGGGACGCAACTTCATCGACGGAGTGTGGCGCGTCGGCGTGATGGCGCGCTTTTTCGGGCTGTTGCTCGCCGCTTCGGGCACCAGCCTGCAACGATTCCGGCTGGTGATGCGCGAGGTGTACTTCACCGGCGTGCTGTCGCTCATCATCATCATCGTGAGCGGCCTGTTCGTCGGCATGGTGCTCGGGCTGCAGGGATACCAGACGCTGCAGCGCTACGGCGCGACCGAGTCGATCGGGGTGCTGGTATCGCTGGCGCTGGTGCGCGAACTGGGACCGGTGGTCGCGGCACTGCTGTTCGCCTCGCGCGCGGGCAGCGCGATCACCGCCGAGATCGGCCTCATGAAGGCCACCGAGCAGCTCACCGCCATGGACATGATGGCGGTCTCGCCGATGGCGCGAGTGATCGCGCCGCGGTTCTGGGCGGGCGTCATCTCGATGCCGATCCTGTCGCTGCTGTTCTCGGCGATGGGTGTCTTCGGGGGCTACCTGATCGGGGTGGTCGTGATCGGCGTCGACAATGGCGCCTTCTGGTCGCAGATGCAGGCGGCGGTAGACTTCCGGTATGATGTTTTGAACGGATTGGTGAAGGCATTCGTATTCGGAATCGCGGTCTCCGCGATCGCCACGTTCGAGGGTTACGATTGCCCGCCCACGGCCGAAGGCGTTTCGAGGGCGACGACACGCACTGTCGTGACCTCTGCCCTCGTGATCCTCGCCCTCGACCTGATGCTCACGGCATTCATGCTGCGCGACGACGGCTGACCCACTGGACCCTGCGATGGACTGGCTGGCGAAATGACGATGGAAAGAACGACGATCGACCTGTGGTTCGGCGCCTTCGTCGCGGCAGGCTTCGCGGCGCTGCTGGTGCTTGCGCTCAAGGTCGGCAACCTCGGCGCCGAGCGCGCCGCCAAGACCTACCGCGTCGAGGTGCGCTTCGACAACATCGGCGGCCTCAAGGTGCGCGGCCCGGTGCGCAGTGCCGGCGTGCTCGTCGGCCGGGTCGAGGAGATCCATTTCGACAACGAGCGCTTCCAGGCGGCGGTGATGCTCGCGCTCGACACGCGCTACAAGTTTCCCAAGGATTCCGGTGCCTCGATCCTCACCTCGGGCCTTCTCGGCGAGACCTACGTGGGGCTGGAGCCCGGCGGGGAGGACAAGCCGCTCGCCGACGGCGACCGCGTGCAGATCACCCAGTCGGCGGTGGTGCTGGAAAAGCTGATCGGGCAGTTCCTGTTCAGCAAGGCGCAGGACGACGCCCCTGCCAAGAAAGACGACGCGCCCGCCAAGAAATAAGTGCACCGGAAACCCCGCTCGCGCGTTTCTGTCTTACCGCTTCAAATCACAGGACACCACTCACATGCTGCGACAAATTCTCGCGATGATTCTCACCTGCGTGCCGATGCTGGCCGCGGCCCAGGAAGCCCCGGACGCACTGGTCAGGCGCGTTACCGACGAACTGCTCGCCATCATCAAGGCCGACAAGGACCTGCAAAGCGGCAATACCCGCAAGGTCGTGGAACTGGCCGAACAGAAGGTCTTGCCGAATTTCGACTTCACCCGCATGACGCGCCTTGCCTTGGGACGCAACTGGGCGCAGGCGAGCGATCCCCAGAAGGAGGCCCTCACCAAGGAGTTTCGCACTCTCCTCGTGCGCACCTACTCCACCTCGCTCACCGCATACCGCAACCAGACCATCGAGGTTAAGCCCGCCAAGATGAACGCACAGGACAAGGACGTGGTGGTGCGCACCGCGGTACTGCAGCAGGGCGGCCCGTCGATCCCGATCGACTACGCCATGGAGAAGGGCGACAGCGGCTGGAAGGTCTACGACGTGGTGATCGACGGAGCGTCGTTGGTCACGACCTATCGGGGCAGCTTCAATGACCAGATCCAGAAGGGCGGCATCGACGGGCTGGTGAAGACGCTGGCCGACCGCAATCGCGGCTCGCAGTCGGCGGGCGCCCCGAAGGCCGACGCGAAAAAATGAGCGCGTCGCCTGCCGGGGAGGTGTTGGCGCTCGAGGGCGCCCTTTCGTTTGACACCCTGCCGGCGGTACTTCTTCAAAGCGCCGAGTATGCTGCGCGCACGGACCTTCCCGAGCGGCTGACCATCGACTTTTCGGGCATCACTGCGGTCGACTCCTCGGCCGTCGCGTTGCTGCTCGAGTGGCGACGGCAGGCTGCGAGCCGCTCCAAGACCCTCGAGTTCGTGAACCTCCCCGCAAACCTCGCCGCCCTCGCAAACCTCTACGGCGTGGCCGAGCTGATCGACGCGAATGAAGGTGGGGCAGTTTCCCCACCGGAGGCGCGACCCTGATTCGCGCCGGGCCGCTGGTACCCGCAGGTTGAGCATTCGAGTCCCGGTTGGAGTCGCCGTGCGGTGATCGCCGTCGAGGTGCGCAACGTCGAGAAGCGCTTCGGCGCGGTCCGCGCGCTGGCGGGCGTGTCGCTGCAAGTGCGTGAGGGCGAGTTCTTCGCCCTGCTCGGCCCCAATGGCGCGGGCAAGACCACGTTGATTTCAGCCCTTGGCGGCCTTGCGATCCCCGACTCGGGGTCCCTGTCGGTGATGGGTCACGACGTCGGGCGCGACTTCCGCGCTGCCCGCCGCGCAGTGGGCATCGTTCCCCAGGAGATCGTCTTCGACCCGTTCTTCACGGTGCGCGAGACCCTCGAGATCCAGTCGGGATATTTTGGCTTGCGCGACAACCGCGCGTGGATCGACGAGTTGCTCGAGCGCCTGGCACTTACCGGCAAGGCGGGAGCGAACATGCGCGCCCTGTCCGGAGGCATGAAGCGGCGGGTGATGGTGGCCCAGGCACTCGTGCACCGCCCGCCCGTGATCGTCCTCGATGAGCCGACCGCGGGGGTGGACGTGGAGCTTCGCCAGACGCTGTGGGCCTTCGTGCGCGGGCTGAACGAGGCCGGGCACACCATCGTGCTTACAACTCATTATCTCGAGGAGGCCCAGCAGCTCTGCACGCGCATCGCGATGATGAAGGACGGGCGCATCGTCGCACTCGACTCCACTGCGAATCTGCTCGCGTCATTCTCGGAACGCGTCTTGCGGGTGAAGCTCCTCGGCTGCGACCTGCCCCCGGAGCTGGCGGCGGTCGCCGCCGAGGAGCCGGGCGGGTGGTGGCGCATACCGGTGGCGGACATGGCGCACGTCGAGGACGCGCTTGCGCGCCTGCGCCATGCGGGTGCGGAGGTCGCCAGCCTCGAGGTGGCCGAGCCGGAGCTGGAGGAGGTGTTCGTGAAGATCATGCGGCGCGAGGACCGGGACGCGCCTTCATGAGCGGGTTCCCGACCCTGCTCTACAAAGAGGTGCTGCGCTTCTGGAAGGTGAGCTTCCAGACGGTTCTCGCGCCGGTACTTACGACCCTCCTGTATCTCCTGGTATTCGGGCATGCCCTCTCGGCGCACGTCCAGATCTTCCCGGGCGTGACTTACGTGGAGTTCCTGATCCCGGGCCTCGCAATGATGGCGATGCTGCAGAACTCGTTCGCCAACAGCTCGTCGTCGCTCATCCAGTCGAAGATCACGGGCAACATCGTGTTCATCCTGCTGCCGCCCCTCACCCCGGGCGAGATCTTCGCCGCCTACCTGCTCGCATCAATGGTGCGCGGGCTGGTGGTCGGCGTCGGCGTCTTTGCCGCGACCCTTTGGCTGATTCCCCTGCCGGTTCCCCACCCTTTCTGGGTGCTTGCCTTCGCGGGCGTGGGTTGCGGGCTGTTGGGGACCCTTGGCATCATCGCCGGCATCTGGTCGGAAAAGTTCGACCAGCTCGCCGCCTTCCAGAACTTCCTGGTGATGCCCCTCACGTTTCTTGCCGGCGTGTTCTACTCGATCCATTCGCTGCCTGCCTTCTGGCAGGCGGTCTCGAGGCTGAACCCCTTCTTCTACGCGATCGACGGCTTCCGCTACGGCTTCTTCGGCCGCTCCGACGTCTCGCCCTGGTGGAGCCTTGCGATTGCGACCGGCGCCTTCGCTGCCCTATCATGGCTGACCCTGCACCTGCTGCGAAAAGGCTACAAGCTGCGCCACTAGCCAGCCCATTCCCATGGTCGAACCCCGTTCCATCGAAGACTCGATCCGCGCCGGCCTCGCCGTTACCCACCTGGAGGTAAAGGGCGATGGGGCCCATTTCGAGGCGCTCATCGTGAGCCCGGCCTTCGCGGGCCTGACGCGCGTGCGTCGCCACCAGCTGGTCTACGGAGCGCTCGGCGACCGCATGCGCGAGGAGATCCACGCGTTGTCCATGAAGACCCTTTCGCCCGAAGAGTGGGCGTCGCGCTGAAACCGAGCCGGGCCGCGGGCCCTTAGAAACAGACCATGCAAAAACTTTCCATCCGCGGCGGCGTGCCGCTTTCGGGCGAGGTTCGCGTCGCCGGTGCAAAGAACGCCGCGCTCCCGATCCTTGCCGCGTCGCTGCTCACCGCCGCGCCGGTGCGCATTGCCAACGTCCCGCAGCTGCAGGACGTGCGCACCATGATCCGGCTGCTCGAGAGCATGGGGGTCGCGTCCGAGTCCCTGGACCACGCGGTGCGCCTGGACGCGCGCCCGGTCGCCGCGCCGTTTGCCTCCTACGACCTGGTGAAGACGATGCGCGCGTCGATCCTGACGCTGGGACCGCTGCTCGCGCGCTTCGGCGAGGCGCGCGTCTCGCTCCCCGGGGGCTGCGCAATCGGCGAACGCCCGGTGGACCTGCACATCAAGGGCCTCGCCGCCATGGGCGCCGACATCTCGATCGAATCGGGCTACATCCATGCAACCGCCACGCACCTGAAGGGCGCGCGGATCTTCCTCGAGCCCGTGACCGTGACCGGGACCGAGAACCTGATGATGGCGGCGTGCCTGGCGCGCGGCACCACGGTGCTCGAGAATTCCGCGCGCGAGCCCGAGGTGATCGATCTCGCGCGCTGCCTCATCGCCATGGGCGCGCGCATTTCCGGCCACGGCACCGACACCATCACCATCGAAGGCGTCGACGCGCTTTTCGGGGTCGAGCATTCCGTGATGCCCGACCGAATCGAGGCGGGGACGTTTCTCGCCGCCGCGGCGGCGACCCGTGGCAGCATCACGTTGACCGATGCGCCCATGCTGGCGCTCGACGCCGTCATCGAGAAGCTGCGCGAGGCGGGGGCGGCGATCGCCATCGGCAACAACACCGTGCGTCTGGCGATGTCGGCGCGGCCGCGATCGGTAAGCCTTCGCACCGCGCCGCACCCCGGCTTCCCCACCGACATGCAGGCGCAGTTCATCGCCCTCAACGCCATCGCCGAGGGCACCGCGCTGGTGACCGAGACCATCTTCGAGAATCGCTTCATGCACGTGCAGGAGCTGCGCCGCCTCGGCGCGAACATCGATGTCCAGGGCAACACGGCGGCCGTCCATGGCGTCGATACGCTCACCGGCGCGACCGTCATGGCAACCGACCTGCGCGCCTCGGCCAGCCTGGTGATCGCCGGGCTTGTGGCCGAGGGCGAAACGGTGATCGACCGCATCTATCACCTCGATCGCGGCTACGAGCATCTCGAGGAGCGTCTCGGCCAGCTCGGCGCGCGCATCTCCCGAATCTCGTGAATCAGTTCGCCATGCCTCCAGAACCCGGTTCCATGATTACCCTGGCTCTCGCCAAGGGCCGCATCTTCGAGGAGACGCTGCCGCTGCTCGCCGCCGCGGGCATCGAGCTTGCCGAGGACGCCGAGGCCTCGCGCAAGCTCATCATCGCCACGCGCCGACCGGGCCTGCGCCTGATCCTGGTGCGCGCGGCCGACGTTGCGACGTATGTCCAGTACGGGGCTGCCGATCTTGGAGTGGCCGGCCGCGACTTGCTGGCGGAGCATGGCGGGCAGGGGCTCTACCAGCCGCTCGACCTCGGAATCGCGAAGTGCCGCATGGCGGTGGCGGCCCATGAGAGCTTCGATTACGCCGCCGCGGTGAGGCAGGGCGCGCGGCTGAGGGTGGCGACCAAGTACATCCGCATCGCGCGCGAGCATTTCGCCGCCAAGGGCGTCCATGTGGACCTCATCCGGCTCTACGGCTCGATGGAGCTGGCGCCGCTGGTCGGACTCGCCGACGCGATCGTGGACCTGGTGGATACCGGCAATACCCTGCGCGCCAACAACTTGCGCGTGGTCGAGGAGTTGATGCCGGTCTCCAGCCGGTTGATCGTCAACCCGGCGTCGCTGAAGCTCAAGCGCGAAGCGATCGCGCCGCTGATCGAGGCGTTTCGCGCGGCTGCCCGTGGTTGAGATCCGGCGCCTCGCGAGCGACCAGCGGGATTTCGAGGCCGAGTTTGCGCGTCTCCTCGCCTTCGAGGGCGCGCAGGACGAGGCCGTGGAGAGCGCCACCGCGGAGATCCTGGCGCAGGTTCGGGCGCGGGGCGATGCGGCGCTGCTCGAGTACACCGAGCGTTTCGACCGATGGAAGCCGGCGTCGGTGGGCGATCTCGAGGTTCCGCTCGCCCAGGCGCAGGCCGCGTTGGCGGGGCTCCCTCACGCCGAGCGCGAGGCCCTGGAATTCGCCGCCGCGCGTATTCGCGCCTATCACGAGCGCCAGCGCCAGGATTCGTGGCGCGCGAGCGAGGAGGACGGTACCGTTCTGGGCCAGCAGGTCACGCCGCTCGATCGCGTCGGCATGTACGTCCCCGGCGGCAAGGCGGCGTATCCCTCATCGGTGCTGATGGGTGCCCTGGCGGCAAAGGTCGCGGGCGTGCCCGAGCTGGTGATGGTGACGCCCACGCCCGGGGGCGTCCTGAACGCGCCGGTGCTCGCGGCGGCCGCCATCGCGGGGGTCGACCGCATCGTGCGTGTGGGAGGCGCGCAGGCGGTGGGCGCGCTCGCCTACGGTACCGCGACCATTCCCGCGGTGGACAAGATCGTCGGCCCCGGAAACGCATACGTGGCCGCCGCCAAGCGCCGCGTCTTCGGGCGCGTCGGCATCGACATGGTCGCGGGGCCGTCAGAAGTCCTGATAATCGCGGACTCCAGCGCGCATGCCGACTGGGTCGCCATGGACCTCTTTTCCCAGGCCGAGCACGACGAGATCGCGCAGGCCATCCTGCTCACCCCGGACGCGGACCTTCTCGAACGCGTGGCCGTCTCGATGGAGCGCCAGATCACCGCCATGCCGCGGCGCGCAATCATCTCGGCATCGTTAGCGGCACGCGGGGCGCTCATCCGGGTTCGCGACCTGGCCGAGGCGTGCGATCTCGCGAATCGCATCGCTCCCGAGCACCTCGAGCTTGCGGTGGACGATCCGCAGACCCTGTTGCGCCGCATCCGCCACGCGGGAGCGATATTTCTCGGCCACCACACCTCTGAGTCGATCGGTGACTATTGCGCCGGGCCCAACCACGTGTTGCCCACTTCGCGAACCGCGCGCTTTTCATCGCCGCTGGGCGTGTATGACTTCCAGAAGCGCTCGAGCGTGATCGCGGTGTCGAAGGCCGGGGCGCTTCGCCTCGGCCGGGTCGCAGCGACCCTCGCGCGTGCCGAGGGATTGGAGGCGCATGCACGCAGCGCGGAATGGCGCTACCGCACCGACCCGATGGCGCCGGATTCCGAATGACCAAGGCCGTGCAGCACCTGGTGCGCGAGGAGATCCTTGCGATGACGGCATATCACGTGGCCCCGGCCCGCGGGATGGTCAAGCTCGACGCGATGGAGAATCCGTTCCGGCTCCCCGACCGCCTCGCCGCCGAGATGGGCGAGCGCCTCGCGCGGGTGGCGGTGAACCGTTATCCCGACCCGAGCTACGGAGAACTCAAGCAGCGCCTCAGGGACGCAATGGGCATATCGCCCGGTCTCGAGATCGTGCTCGGCAACGGCTCCGACGAAGTGATCCAGATGTTGTCGTTGCTGCTCGCCCGCCCCGGAGCGGCGGTGATTTCAGTCGAACCCTCGTTCGTCATGTACCGGCTGAGCGCGGTCGCTGCGGGCATGCGCTACGTGGGCGTGCCGTTGCGCGCCGACTTCACTCTTGACGAGCCCGCACTTCTTGCGGCGGTCGAAGCCCATGGTCCGGCGTTGACCTGGCTCGCCTATCCCAACAACCCGACCGGCAACCTCTTTCCGCGCGAGGCGATCCTGCGCGTAGTTGCCGCGTCGCCGGGGCTGGTGGTCGCGGACGAGGCGTACTTTCCCTTTTCGGGCGGCGCCTCGATGCTCGACGAGGTGGGGCGCCACCCGAACCTGGTCCTGGTGCGCACCGTCTCCAAGCTGGGGCTCGCGGGCCTTCGGCTCGGGCTCGCCGCGGGACCTGCCGACTGGATGCGCGAACTCGAAAAGCTGCGCCCGCCCTACAACGTGAACGTGCTGACCGCAGCGGCGGCCGAGCTGCTCCTCGAGCGCCGCGAGGTCCTCGAGGAGCAGGCCGGGCGCATCGTTGCCGAACGCGCGAGGCTGGAACGGGCCCTGGACGAGATTCCCGGAGTGCGCCGCTTTCCATCGGCGGCCAACTTCGTCCTGGTGCGGGTTCCAGACGGTCCAGCGGCCTTCGAGGGTCTTAGGGTGCGTGGTATATTGGTAAGGACACTCGATGGCTCGCATCCCCTGCTCGCCCACTGCCTCAGGCTCACGGTCGGCACTTCCGAAGAGAACGCGAAACTTCTCGAGTCTCTTGCCTCGATCCTCGGCCACCACCATGCGTAAGGCGGAAATCCAGCGCGACACCAAGGAGACCCAGGTCTTCGTGGCGCTTGACCTCGACGGCCACGGCGTGGCCAGTCTCGCCTCGGGAATTCCCTTCCTCGACCACATGCTCGACCAGCTCGCGCGCCACGGCGGCATCGATCTGGAGGTCCGGGCGAAAGGCGACCTGGATATCGACGCCCACCATACGGTTGAGGACATCGGCATCACGATCGGCATGGCGCTCGCAAAGGCGGTGGGCGACAAGAAGGGGATCCGCCGCTACGGCCATGCCTACGTACCGCTCGACGAAGCGCTGTCGCGAGCCGTGGTGGACTTTTCCGGGCGCCCCGGTCTCGAGTACCACGTGAAGTTCACGCGCGCCCGCGTGGGCGAATTCGACGTCGACCTCACTCACGAATTCTTCCAGGGCCTGGTGAACCATGCCCAGGCCACGGTGCACATCGACAACCTGCGTGGCGACAACTCGCACCACCAGTGCGAGACGGTGTTCAAGGCGTTTGCGCGCGCGCTGCGCATGGCGCTCGAGCCGGACCCGCGCGCCGCCGGCGTGATTCCCTCCACCAAAGGAGCGCTCTAGCCGCTCGCTCACCGGGCACCGCCGCCCCCATGGCACAACGAATCTCGATCGTCGACTACGGAATGGGCAACCTGCGTTCGGTGCAGAAGGCGTTGGCGCACGTCGCGCCTGGTGCGCAGGTCGCCATCACGTCCGATCCGGACGCAATACGTTTGGCCGACCGCGTGGTCTTCCCCGGTCAGGGGGCGATGCCCGACTGCATGCGAAGCCTGGAAGAAAGCGGCCTCGGCGACGCCGTCGCGGAGGCGGCGCGCGCCCGGCCTTTCCTGGGGATGTGCATCGGCCAGCAGATGCTTTTCGAGGTGAGCGCCGAGGGCGACACCCCGGGACTGTCGCTGCTCGCGGGTCGGGTGGTCGGGTTCCACCTCACTGCAGAGCGCCGTGCCGCGGGCATGAAGGTCCCTCACATGGGCTGGAACGAGGTCCGGCAGATGGGCGCGCATCCCTTGTGGGAAGGCATCCCGGACGACAGCCGCTTCTACTTCGTGCACAGCTTCTTTTGCGAGCCCGCCGACGCGCGGCTTGCAGCCGGCCAGACTCGTTACGGATCCACCTTTACGTCCGCCATCGCGCGGGATAATATTTTCGCGACGCAGTTCCATCCCGAGAAAAGCGCCGTCGCGGGCCTCAGGCTCCTCAGCAACTTCGCCGCCTGGAATCCCTAGATTGCGCCCCCCATGCTGATCATCCCCGCGATCGACCTCAAAGACGGCCACTGCGTTCGACTCGAGCAGGGGCGCATGGAAACCGCCACCGTGTTCTCGACGCAGCCCGGCGAGGCCGCCCGGCAATGGGCCGAGCGCGGCGCCCGGCGCATTCACGTGGTGGACCTGAACGGGGCGATCGCCGGCAGGCCGCGCAACGAGGCGGCGATCAAGGAAATCATCGCGTCGCTCGACTCGGACATTCCGGTGCAGCTGGGTGGCGGCATCCGCGACCTGGAAACGATCGAGCGCTACCTCGATGACGGCGTGTCCTTCGTCATCATCGGCACCGCGGCGGTCAAGAACCCGGGATTCCTGCACGAAGCGTGCGACGCATTCCCGGGCCATATCATCGTCGGCCTCGACGCGAAGGACGGCAAAGTCGCCACCGACGGCTGGTCGAAGCTCACCGGCCACGACGTGGTCGACCTCGCCAAGCGCTTCCAGGACTACGGCGTGGA
>JANNKG010000445.1:0-1958 GCA_031396185.1 Burkholderiales bacterium
CTGCGTGACCTAGCAGTTGGGGCAGACAGTTGAAGGGCGCCTTTAGGGCGCCCTCTTTTTTTTGGGAATTCCGATGCGACGGCGCGGCATCGGACATGAAATAATTACAGGCTCGAAACGCGCCCCCCGTCATGTCCCGCCTCGTTTCCGGTCTCAATCCCGAGCAGCTCAAGGCCGTTACCCTGCCGCGCGAGTCCGCCCTCATCCTCGCGGGCGCCGGCAGCGGCAAGACGCGCGTGCTCACCACCCGCATCGCGCACCTGGTCGAATCGGGGCAGGTGAGCCCCAACGGCATCCTCGCCGTCACCTTCACCAACAAGGCAGCGCGGGAAATGCTCACGCGGCTCTCGGCGATGCTGCCGATCAATACGCGCGGCATGTGGGTGGGGACCTTCCACGGCCTCTGCAACCGGTTGCTGCGCACGCATCACCGAGATGCGGACCTGCCGCAGCTCTTCCAGATCCTCGATTCCGGCGACCAGTTGTCGCTCATCAAGCGCCTGGCGAAGGCGCAGGCGATGGACGAGGAGAAATTCCCGCCGCGACAGCTGCAGCAGTTCATCAACAACTGCAAGGAAGCGGGCCTGCGCTCCAACGCGGTGGAGTCGGGCGACGAGTTCACGCGCCGGATGGTCGCCTTCTACGCCGACTACGACGCGCAGTGCAACCGCGAGGGCGTGGTGGATTTCGCCGAGCTGCTGCTGCGCACCTTCGAGACGCTCGCGAAGAACCTGAACATCCTGCAGCACTACCAGAACCGCTTCCGCTTCATCCTGGTCGACGAGTTCCAGGACACCAACAAGCTGCAGTATCGATGGATCAAGCTGCTCGCGGGATCGAACGGGTGCGTGTTCGCTGTCGGGGACGACGATCAATCGATATACCGCTTCCGCGGAGCGGAAGTCGGAAACATGAACGAGTTCGTGCGCGACTTCGCGATTCGCGAGGTGGTGAAGCTCGAGCAGAACTACCGCTCGCAAGGCCACATCCTCGACGCCGCCAACGCGATCATTGCGCAGAACAAGGCGCGCCTGGGCAAGAACCTCTGGACCGACGCGGGCAAGGGCGAGCAGCTGCGCGTCTATGCCGCCGCCAACGACGAGGAGGAGGCCCGCTTCATCGTCGATGAAGTGAAGCAGCTGCATCGCGAGGGCATGGCGCTTTCCGACATGGCGCTGCTCTATCGCTCGAATGCCCAGTCGCGCATCCTCGAACATTCTCTCTTCCGCGCGAGCCTGGCCTACAAGGTTTACGGGGGGCTACGCTTCTTCGAGCGCCAGGAAGTGAAACATGCGATGGCCTACCTGCGCCTGGCGGCCAACCCGGACGACGACACTGCCTTCTCGCGCGTCGTGAACCTTCCACCGCGGGGCATCGGCACGCGCTCCATCGAGCAGCTCCAGGAGGCTGCCGAGGGTGGCATGGGAAGCCTCATGCATGTCGCGCGTTCGGGCTTGGTAGGCGGGCGCAGCGGCTCTGCGATCGCGCAGTTCGTGGCGATCGTCGATGCGCTCAAGCTTGCGTCCGAGACCCTCGCATTGCCGGAGCTGATCGAGGAAATCCTCGAACGAAGCCACCTGAAGGAGTTCTACGCCGCCGAGAAGGACGGGCGCGACCGCCTTGAAAACCTGCACGAGCTGATCAACGCCGCGACGCTCTTCGCCGAGGACTTCGAGCACGGCCTCGAGCCCGCCGGGGAGGCGCAGGAGGATGTCGCGGTCGTGCCGGGCACCCCGGAGCAGCAGCTGCTCGCGGCGTTCCTCTCCCACGCAAGCCTGGAAGCCGGAGAGCGCGAGGCAGCGGTGGGCCAGGACGCCCTGCAGCTGATGACGGTGCATTCGGCCAAGGGCCTCGAATTCTCCGCCGTCTTCGTTTCCGGCCTCGAGGAAGGGCTCTTCCCCCACGAGAACAGCATGCTCGAGGACGGCGGCATCGAAGAGGAGCGCCGCCTCATGTAC
>JANNKG010000423.1:0-11107 GCA_031396185.1 Burkholderiales bacterium
CGGTGGAGCGGTTCGAGGCGCATTACGCGCAAACCGTCGGCACGGACGCGCGCCTCTACGCCGGCGTGATGCCGGGCCTGCGCCGTTTTGCCGAGGCGGGCATCACGATGAGCGTGGTGACCAACAAGCCGCGCCTTTTCACCGAGCTCCTGCTGGAGCGCCTCGAGGTGGCCGAATTCTTCCGGGGCGTCATCGCGGGCGACGACGGCTTTGCCCGCAAGCCCGCGGGCGACATGCTCCTCGCGGCCTGCGAAAGAATGGCGTCGGACCCCGCTCGTTCGCTGATGCTCGGCGATTCGGATAACGACATCCTCGCCGCCCGTGCCGCGGGTTGTCCCGTCTGGTGCGTGCCCTACGGTTACAACGAGGGCCGCCCGCCGGAGACCCTTACCTGCGATCGGCTGGTCGACACCCTCGACGCGGCGGCAATCCTCGTCATCGCCGCAGATCGGCGGTAATGGTCTCTGCGAGCGCCTTGCCGGCTTCCTCGACCGCGGCGGCAGAGGCCTTCGGGTCGGCGACGAGCGCATCGAAGTTGGGGAATGTCCTCCGGGCTTGAGACGATCGCCAGCCCTCTGCTTTTGGCGTCCAGCCGTAGGCGTGATATCCGCGGTAGATCTGTTCCTTGCGGTCCTTACCCACCAGTGTGACCACCGTGGCCACGGTAGGTACGTAATCGGCGGCAGCGCTTGTGGCGATGTACCCGACCATCGTCGGCTGTATCACGAGGGCCGCGTCAGCGCCCGGGGGAATCTGCTCGTAGACGAGGGTGTACTTTCCGTCGGCCTCGGTCCAGGGCGCGTGCTGGACCTTTGCCTCATATCCCGCGGCAGTGAGCCGGTCGGCCACATCTCGAGCGACGCGTGAGGTGATCGCGGTGCCCTGCGCCTGGAATGCTTGCGTGAGGCGGTCCTGCTTCGAGCTCTGGTCACCTGCAACGATCGCGGCTCCGATCAGCCCAAAGGCCATCCCGGGATGGCTCAGCATCATGACGACATAGGACCTCGGCTCCGGGGGATGGACGACAGCGATCGTCCGAACCGAGGCGAGGCGACCGGCCGGGACATCGACCTTGGGCACTGGCCCGACGCACCCCGCCAGCAGCAAGCCCACGAATGACAGCATCCAGGCACGCATGCGGTGACCCCTCTTCGAAGTGGTAGGAATAGTGCGGATCACACGCGCTCGATGACCAGCGCGATGCCTTGTCCCACGCCGATGCACATGGTGCACAGCGCATAGCGCCCGCCAGTTCGCTGCAACTGATACATCGCGGTAGTCACCAGGCGGGCGCCCGAGGCGCCGAGGGGGTGGCCGAGGGCGATGGCTCCACCGTTCGGATTCACGTGCGCCGCGTCTTCGGGAAGTCCGAGATCGCGCAGCACCGCGATCGCTTGCGCGGCGAACGCTTCGTTCAACTCGACCACATCCATCTTCGCGATCGGCAGGGTCAGGCGCGCGAGAAGTTTCTTCGAAGCGGGCGCGGGGCCCATCCCCATGATGCGCGGTGCGACTCCCGCCGAGGCCATGCCGAGGATGCGCGCGCGCGGCACGAGTCCGTACTTGGCCGCAGTGGATTCCGTCGCGATCAGGACCGCGCACGCGCCGTCGTTGACGCCCGAGGCGTTGCCCGCGGTGACGGTGCCGTCCTCGCGCACGATGGGCCTCAGATTCGCGAGCTGCTCGAGCGAGCTGTCGCGCGGATGCTCGTCCTTGGAAACCACGACCGCGTCGCCTTTCCTTGCGGGCAGCGTGACCGGTACGATCTCCTCGGCGAGCGCGCCGTTCGACTGCGCCGCGAGCGCGCGTTGTTGCGAGCGCAACGCGAAAGCATCCTGCGCGGCGCGCGAGACCTTGAATTCGGCCGCGACATTCTCGGCGGTCTCCGGCATCTGGTCGATCCCGTATTTCGCCTTCATTTTCGGGTTCACGAATCGCCAGCCGATCGTCGTGTCGTAGACCGCGGCGGCGCGCGAAAAAGCGGTGTCGGACTTGGGCATCACAAAGGGCGCGCGCGACATGCTCTCGACCCCGCCCGCGATGCCGATTTGCGCCTCACCCGCGCGGATGGCGCGCGCGATCTGCCCGACCGCCTCCATGCCCGAACCGCACAGGCGATTGACGGTCGCAGCCGGCACGTCGATCGGAAGGCCTGCGAGCAGCAACGCCATGCGCCCGACGTTGCGGTTGTCCTCGCCCGCCTGGTTGGCACAGCCGTAGATCACGTCATCCAGCGCCGCCCAGTCGACGCCGGGATTGCGCCGCATGAGCTCAGCGAGCGGGAGGGCCCCGAGGTCGTCGGTGCGCACTGAGGAAAGCGCTCCGCCGTAACGGCCGAACGGCGTGCGGATTGCATCGCAGATGAAGGCTTCGGTCATGGTGGCCTCTGGAGGGATTCCCGCGAAAGCGGCACGCCGGTAAGACGTTGAAGCTCGTCGAAGGCGAGGTCCGCGACGATATCGACCACCACCAGGCCCCGGGGAGTGACGTCGACGACCGCCAGGTCCGTGAAGATCCGCGAGACGCAGCCCACGCCCGTCAGCGGGTAGGTGCACCGGGCCACGATCTTGCTCTCTCCGCCCTTGGTCAGGTGCTCCATCATCACGTAGACGTTTCTCGCGCCGATCGCAAGATCCATCGCGCCGCCGACCGCGGGGATCGCGTCGGGCGCACCCGTGTGCCAGTTGGCGAGATCGCCGGTCGCGGAGACCTGGAACGCGCCCAGCACGCAGAAGTCGAGGTGCCCTCCTCGCATCATTCCGAACGAATCCGCCTGGTGGAAGAACGAGGCGCCAGGAAGCACCGTGACCGGCTGCTTGCCGGCATTGATCAGGTCGGGATCCACATGATCGGCTTCCGGCGCCGGGCCCATTCCCAACAGGCCGTTCTCCGAGTGCAGGATGATCTCGCGGTCGCGCGGCAAATGGTTGGCTACGAGCGTCGGCAGGCCGATGCCGAGGTTCACGTAAGCGCCGTCGTGGAAGTCCCTCGCCACCCGGGCCGCCATTTCTTCGCGGGAGAATTTCTTCATGCGACGACCAGCCGCTTCACGAAGATGCCCGGCGTGACGATCATTTCCGGATCCAGCGCGCCCAATGGCTCGATTGCCCGCACCTGCGCGACCGTGCAGCGCGCGGCCGAGGCCATGATGGGACCGAAGTTCCGCGCGGTCTTGCGATAGGTGAGGTTGCCCCAGCGGTCGGCCCGCTCGGCCTTGATGAGCGCGAAATCGGCGTGGATCGGATACTCGAGCACGTAGTGGCGTCCGCCGATCTCGCGGGTCTCCTTGCCTTCCGCGAGCAGGGTGCCGTAGCCGGTGGGCGAAAAGAAGGCGCCGATGCCGGCGCCGGCGGCGCGGATGCGCTCGGCCAGGTTGCCCTGTGGCACAAGCTCCAACTCGATCGCCTTTTCCTTGTAGAGTTTGTCGAAATGCCAAGAGTCGGTCTGCCGCGGAAACGAGCAGATGATCCTGCGCACCCGGCGGGCCTTCAGCAAAAGGGCGAGTCCCGCATCGGCGTTGCCCGCGTTGTTGCTGACGATGGTCAGGTCGCGCGCGCCGTGGCGGACCAGGGCGTCGACCAGCTCCGCGGGCATGCCGGCCGTGCCGAAGCCGCCCACCATGACGGTCATTCCGTCGGCGACATCCGCGAGGGCCGCGTCGGCCGATGCGACGCGCTTGTCGATCATTGCCTGCGTTCTCCGGGACTTGTTCTTGGATGCGGAATGACGTTCCTACCGCGAACCCCAATGTTATTCTGAATCGACATTCGCCGGAGGAAGAGCACATGGCAGAGGACAAGAAGACAGGCTTGGATCGACGCACCTTCCTCAAGACGGCCGCTGCCACCGCGGGCGCCGCCGCCGCGACGGTGATGGCGCAATCGACGTCACCAGCGGGGGCGGAGCGGCCGACCGCGGACGTCGCCCCCGTGCAGACGGGGGCCCAATCCTCCAAAAAGAAGGAGAAGCCCCACCCCGGGGACGTCGTGATCGAGCGCCCGGGGTCCGACTTCATGCTCGACGTGGTGAAATCGCTCGGCATCGAATATGTCGCCGCCAACCCGGCGTCGAGCTTCCGCAGCCTGCACGAGTCGATCATCAACTACGGCGGCAACCGCGCGCCCGAGCTCCTTACCTGCACGCACGAGGAGATTTCGGTGGCGATGGCGCACGGCTACGCCAAGGCGTCGGGCAAGCCGATGGCGGTCATGTGCCATGGCAGCGTGGGCCTGCAGCACGCCGCGATGGCGATCTACAACGCGTGGGTGGATCGAGTGCCGGTGATGATCATCACCGGTAACGGGCGCGACGCGGCAAAGCGCCGGCCGGGAACCGAATGGAACCATTCGGTGCAGGACGCAGCTGGCATGGTGCGCGACTTCATCAAGTGGGACGACAATCCCGGCTCACTGCAGCACTTCGCCGAGTCGATGGTGCGCGCCTACCGGATCTCGCTCACCCCGCCGATGGAGCCGGTGCTGATCAATGCGGACATCGACTTGCAGGAAGAGGGAGTCCACGAGGCGAACCTCACCATCCCGAAGTTCGCGCGCCCGCGGCCACCACAAGGCGACCGAGCAGCCCTCGCCGAAGCAGCGAAGTGGCTCGTGGGCGCCGAGAACCCGGTCATCATCGCGGACCGTTGCGCGCGCAACCAGGATGGCGTCAAGTTGCTGGTGGAGCTGGCCGAGGCGCTCCAGGCCCCCGTGGTCGACCTCGGCGGGCGCATGAACTTCCCGATGACGCATCCGCTGTCGCACAACGAGGCGCGCCGCGCGCTGGTGCGCGAGGCCGACGTTGTCCTGCTGCTGGAAGTCGCCGACCCGTGGGCGCAATTCAACTCGCTTTCGGACCCGCACAAGGACCAGCGCAGCGTCGCGAAGAAGGACGTGCGCACCGTCAGCTTGTCCATGCAGGACGTGTACATCCGCTCCAACTACCAGGATTTCCAGCGCTACCAGCCGGTGGACATGCATATCAACGGCGACGCGCAGGGGAGCCTCGCAGCGCTCACCGAAGAGGTGCGCAAGCTCGCGGGCGACGATCGCAAGCGCGCCTTTGCCGCGCGCGGCGAAAAGCTGAAGGACGCGTACACGAAACAAAAACGGCGCGCCCGCGATGAGGCCGCCCACGGCTGGGACCTGAGCCCCATCAGCACCGCGCGGCTCTCGGCGGAGACGTGGAATGCGATCAAGGGGGAAAATTGGTCGCTCGCGGTGAGCGATCGCATCCCGTGGGCGCGGCGCCTGTGGCCTGCCACGGAATACCAGCACATGCTCGGCGGCTCCGGCGCGCAGGGCGTGGGATACGCCGCTCCGGCGGCGCTGGGCGTGGCGCTCGCCAACAAGGCGAAGGGCATCTTCACCGTCACCTTCCAGCCCGACGGTGACCTCATGTATTGCCCGGGCGTTCTGTGGACCGCGGCGTACCACAAGATCCCGCTGCTCTACGTGATGCACAACAATCGCGGATACCACCAGGAGATCATGCACGTGCAGCGCATGGCCGCGCTGCATAAGCGCCGCGTTGACCGCGCGCTGATCGGCAATGTGCTCGACGGCCCCGCGATCGATTACGCGAAGCTCGCACAGGCGCAGGGCGTTTGGGCCGAAGGCCCCATCGAGGATCCTGCAAAGCTGGGCCCAGCGCTCAAGCGCGCCGTGGCGGTGGTCAAGGCAGGCGCACCCGCGCTTCTCGACGTCGTCTGCCAGGGACGCTAGTGTCACCCCGCTAGCCTGTCCCGGCTATCAGTAAGCCGGGAGGGGCCCAATCACTCTTTCAGCAGCGGAATCTCGCTCGCCTTCGGGCCGCGCTTCTGGCCCGCGATGTAGGCGTAGATATCGGCGAGCTCGGCGTCAGGCAGGTGGTCCGCGGGATAGCGCGGCATCTGCTCGCGCGGCCGCCGCGTCTGCTGCAGGAAGCCTTCCCAGGGCCACACGTCGTAGGCGATGCGCGGTCCACTGCCGCGGTCGCCCCCCTGGCCCACGGTCCCGTGGCAGGCGTAGCAGCCCTGCTTCATGTACGCCGCCTTGCCGCGGGCGGCATCACCCGCCGGCGCCTGGGCCAGCGCCGCGCCGGATGCCAGGCCGAGGGCGACTGCAATCGGGATGATCTTCAAGGGTTTTCCTCCTGTTGTTGCGCCACTGTGGCGGCGGCTGCTGCGCGCGCCGCTGATATCTTGCGCTCGGCCAGCGACAAAAATCCACCCGCCAGCAGGAAAGCGCCGTTCGCCCAGAACACGGGAATCAACCCGAACGCCGACCCCATCGCGCCGAACGCGAGAGGGACCAGGAGCTGGGTGAGCTTGTTCGCGGTGAGCCGCATGCCGAGGGCTTCCCCCGATCTCCCCGGGGGCGCGTGGTTGTAGGTGAGGATGATGGTGAGCGGCTGCGCGCAGCCCAGGCCGATGCCGAGCAGGAAGGCCATCAGGGCAAGTAGCGGGGCGTCGGAGACCAGCGGCACCAGCAGGTAGACGGCGCCGGCGAAGAAGAGGGATGCGGTGAGAACGCCCACCTCGCCCAGGCGGCGCGTGGCATGCGGCATGCCGAGGCGCACCAGGAAGGCGGCGACGGCGTAGCTCGACATCACCAGCCCGATCGCCGATGCGCTCAATCCCACCGAGCGCCCATACACCGGGAAATAGAAGGTGAAGAGCTCGATGCCGGTAAGGGTCACGCCGCTCATGATCAGCGTGCGGCGCAGGCCCGCATCCTGGAGGAGCGCGAAAGATCCGCCGGAGGCTTCGGCCTTCGAGCGCGCTACTCGTGGCGGAACCACGCCGGGATACAGGGCGAGGACCAGCGCGGGCGTGAGGGCGATCACCGCGAGCAGGGCGTGCGTCGGCGCGAAGCCTGA
Organism: Burkholderiales bacterium; assembly: GCA_031396185.1. Classification (GTDB taxonomy): domain Bacteria; phylum Pseudomonadota; class Gammaproteobacteria; order Burkholderiales; family Usitatibacteraceae; genus Usitatibacter. The sequence goes on from JANNKG010000423.1 coordinate 6,856, forward strand.
GAGGTCGATCGAGATGCCGCCCAGCGCGGGGCCGATGAACGCCGAAATCGATGCGCCGAGCGAGAAGGTGGCGAAGTTGCGCGTGCGCGCCTCACCCCCGCCGTAGCCGCCGATCAGGTTGTGGATCGAGACGTGGAAGAAGATGTGCCCGAGGCCGACCAACGCGGAGGCGACCAGCAGCCCCGCGATTCCCGCGATCGCGAGCGGGGCGGCGAGGCCGATCGCGATGATCGCGGAACCCGCGAGGAGGGGGCGGCGCACGCCAATGCGGTCCGAGATCTTGCCGGCGTAGACCGCGAGGAGCAGGGGGAAGGCGGCGAACATCGCCGCGAGCACGCCGACCTGGAATGGCGTGGCACCCTGGGCCAGCGCGGAGAGCGACACCAGGATCTTCGCGCCGCGCATGCTGATGCCCTGCAGCAGTGCCATCAGGACGGCGAGATAGACAATCACGCCCGTATACTTTCCGCATGTCGGTCCCACGCAACGATCCCTGCCCGTGCGGTAGCGGGAAAAAGCACAAGAAGTGCTGCGGCGCGGTCATTCCCGTCGCTGCCGCAACTCGCGTCGCGTCGCGCCAATGCGGCGAATGCACGGCGTGTTGCGATGGCTGGGTCGTCGGCGTGATCGAGGGGCACGAGATGAAGCCGGGCCAGCCGTGTTTTTTCCGCGGCGACCATGCCTGCTCCATTTACGAGCGCCGTCCGCAGCATCCGTGCCGCAACTTCGTGTGCGGCTGGCTGCAGGCGGGCAGTCCGTTTCCGGACGATTGGCGCCCCGACAAGCTGGGCGTGATGGTGATTCAGATGCGCTGGCGTGGGACGGAGGCGTACGTGTTGCGCTCCGCGGGGCGCGACCCCGGTGAGGATGTGCTTGCGTGGATGCGGGAGATGAGCCTTGCCACGCGGCGCCCATTCTTTTACGAGATCGATGGCGAGCGCTTCGGATTTGGCCCGCCGGAGTTCCAGGCGGAGATGGGTGAGAGGGTCGCGCGGGGCGAGGCGCTATGGTGAGTCAAAGTATCCCGACTCGATGAAGCGAAGCCACAGGGTGCCGACCAGCTTGATCTGATCCTGGGTGAAGAGGTAGTGCGGCAAGTCTTCCAGGCGCGCCACGCGGTATTTGCGCGCATGCGGTTCCATCACTTCGCGGTGCGCGTCAACCGTCCTCGGAGGAATCGCCTCGTCCTTCGTTCCGTTCATCTCCAGCACGGCCACGCGTTTCAGTTCCGCGGGAGGGAAACTGGGCTCCATCATCTCCTTCACGAAATGGGCCAGTCCCGCCTCCCGGTACGACGCGGGCAGGAAATCCGAGGTCCAGAGGCGCATTGCGACATCGGTGAGGGCCGCGGTGCCGAACTGCATCATCGGATCCTCGCCGCTCTTGAAGCGCGGGCCCTTCTGGGCATTTTTCCACCAGGCCAGTCGCGTCGCCTCGTCCAGGCCCTTGGTGTAGTAGGTGAAGTCGTCGAATCCGCGCTCGCGCAGGCGCAGCGCCGACTGCGCGTAGGGCTGGTTGAAGTCCCCCGACTTCGCCCGCCGGTAGACGTACGCAAGCCCGGTGCTGCTGGTGCCCCAGCCCAGGTAGCCGTCGGGCGGAAGCCAGCGCGCGAGCGGGTAGAGGAATGCGCCGCCGGTCGACATGCCCCAATAGAGGAGATACGCGCCGCGCCGGTCGGGCACCGCGCGCTCGATCGCGAGGCGATAGCCCGTCAGGTAGGTCGCGGGTGTGGCGGCCAGCATCTCCCGGTGGAGCTGCGACGCCGGCTTCGGTGTTCGATAGACCGCGCTGTCGCCACTGGTCGCCCCCTGGAGCCCGGAGGACTTGGTGTCGAAGTCCGCCGCCGTCCAATGGGCTTTCTGCCGGCGGTTGAAGATTGGCATGCGCGACTCGATCGGCACGCCTTCCCACGAGCCTGTCTCGCCGCCGAGAAAATTCCAGCGGCCGACGCGTGTGAGGGCGACAAAGGTCACGCCGCGGCGCGCGAGCCAGGCCCCGGGGCCTTCCTTGCCCTCGGGTGTGGCGAGGAAGTCACCCGCGTACTCGCTGCCGGGTTCGCCGCCGACGACTACGATCTTGCGCCCCCGGTGCAGGCGCGGCGTGTCCGGGGTGAGAGTCACGACGACCTGGGTGAACTCCTGGCCGAATGAACTGAAATCGATATAGTCGACGCGCTGGGAGTAGCCGCTGGTGGGCGGATAGTCGTCGCGCGCGAGGATGGCCGCGAGCGCGTCGCGCTTGAGCGTTTCGCGGTCTGCGGGAAGGTTCCACTCCTGGGCGAGCGCGACCTGGGCGAAGAGAAGTGCAATTGCGAGAAGTCGTGGCATGGCGGGGGCGAACTACTCCGCAGGTATCTTGGCGTCGGCAATGACCTTCGCCCACTTCGCCGCCTCGCTTCGAAACAGCGCCCCCAGCTCGTCGGGCGTCATCGGGTCGGGCTCGAGGCCCGCGGCGCGCAGCGTCGCCTGCATGTCGGGCGCGGTTACGATCGCCGAGATCTCGCGGTTGAGGAGATCGACCACGGCCTTTGGCGTGCCGGCGGGTGCGACAAACGAATACCAGGTGGTCACCTCATAGCCGGGGACGGCGTCCTTGATGGGGGGCACGTCGGGCAGCAGCGGCGAACGCTTGGTGCTGCTCACCCCCAGCCCACGCAGCTTGCCCGCCTGGACATGCTGGATCATCGAGGGCAACGCATTGAACATGTACTGCACGTTGCCCGCGAGGAGATCGGCCACTCCCGGCGCGCTGCCCTTGTAGGGGATCTGTACCGCGTCGATCCCGGTCATCAAGTTGAACATCGACGCCGCGAGCCCTTGCGTCGTCGCCGCACCGAGGGAGGCGAAATTGAGCGTGCCGGGTTTCGACTTGCCGAGCGCGATGAACTCTTTCGTCGTTTTCGCGGGCACGCTCGGGTGGACCACCAGGATCAGCGGCGTGAATCCGGTCTGTGCCACGGGTGCGAAGTCCTTGAGCGGATCGTAGGGGTGGTTCTTCATGAGCGAGGGCGTCATGACGAACACCGGCGTGGCGAGCCCGAGCGTATAGCCGTCCTTGGGAGCGGTGCCGACCACCTGCATTCCAATGGTGTTGCTGCCTCCACCCCGGTTCTCCACCAGCACCGGCTGCTTCAAGCGCTCGGTAAGTTGCTGGGCCACGTGGCGCGCCACGATGTCCGCTCCGCCGCCCGCGGCATACGGGACGATCACCCTGATGGGCTTGTTCGGGTAGTCGGACTGCCCCTGGGCGAGGGGAGCGCACGCGAATGCGAGCGCGGCGAGGAGGCTACGAGTGCTGAGTTTCATCGTCGTCATGGCGTTGTACGTGGGTGTGGGGATAGTCCCGGTTTGGCGCGGGGTCCGATGCGGGGCCGTGCCCGTGGTCGCCCCACGTTCCACTCCCCGGGGGCCCGTGGTCGTGCATCAGGGTTTTCGGCACGTCGGGAAACATCTCGCGCGAGGTGGGAGCCGCTCCTCCGACCCATTCCACTCCGCCCTTCTTGCGCGCGGCCTCGAAGAGATCGTCCCATCGGAGTTTCGCGGGCGATCGCGCGACCTCGAGGCGCTGGGCGAGTCCCGCCAGCACCAGCTTGCGGATCCGCCGCCCGTCCCATCCGTCGCACATCGCAGCGAGTTCGCCGATCCGGGCAGGGTCCCGCGCCATGGGCAGGAGTTCCGGCCACTGCACCGCCAGCTCACCGAGCGCGTGCTCGAGGATTCGCGCGACGGTCTCGCGGTCGGGAAGGGCGAAGCGCATCACCAGGTCGGCGCGCGACAGGAAGGCCGAGTCCACGGCTTCGATGAAGTTGGTGGTGGTGACGAAGAGCACGGCGGGCAGTTTCTTCGCGATCTCGTCGATGCCGAGGAGCACGGCGTCGGTGGCGCGGTGCACGTCGACGGGATTGGCCTCGAAGGACGCGGCCGAGCGGCTCACGGCGAAGCTTTCCACCTCGTCGATGAGCACCACGGTGAAGGGGCGGCGCGCGGCGATCTCGGGGACGGTGTCGGCAAGGAGCCGCGTCACATTGCGCTGGCTCTCGCCGAGCATGTCACTCGGAAATGCGTGTGGGTTGATCTCGAGGAGCGTGGTCGCGCCTTCGCGGGCCAGGGCCAGGGCGGCGACCTGCGCGAGCCCGCGGGCGAGGGTGGTCTTGCCGGTGCCCGGCGGGCCGGCGAGAACGATCAGGCCATGGGGCAGGCCCGAGAGCAAAGCCAGCTTGCGTCCGTGCTGCAGGACGAGGAGCGCCTGCCCC
>JANNKG010000425.1:0-6442 GCA_031396185.1 Burkholderiales bacterium
GGAACGTTTCGTCTGGATTCCCGCCTTCGCGGGAATGACGGCCTATTCTTCCATTCCCGGGGTGGTGGTGTTGAAGCCGGCGTCGACGTAGACGACTTCGCCGGTGATGCCGCTGGCGAGGTCGGAGTGGAGGAAGGCCGAGGTGTTGCCGACCTCCTCGGTCGACACGCCGCGGCGCAGGGGCGCGTTCTTCTCCACGAAATTGTGGATCTTTGAGAAGTTGCCGATGCCCGCCGCGGCGAGGGTCTTGATCGGGCCCGCGCTGATCGCGTTCACGCGCGTGCCCTTGGGACCCAGGCTCGCGGCAAGGTAGCGCACGCACGCCTCGAGGCTCGCCTTGGCGAGGCCCATCACGTTGTAGTTGGGCATGGAACGCGCCGCGCCCAGGTACGACAGGGTGAGGATCGCGCCGCGCCGCCCCTCCAGCATCGGCGCCGCCGCTTTCGCGAGCGCCGCCAGGCTGTAGCTGGAAATGTCATGGGACATGCGGAAGGCTTCGCGCGTGACGCTCTCGTGAAAAGGGCCTTTCAGCGCTTCGCGTGGCGCGAAGGCGATGGCGTGCACCAGCCCCTCGAGGCCATCCCAGTGCTTGCGCAGGTCGGCGAATAACGTGTCGATCTGCGCATCGTCGGCCACGTCGCAGGCAAATACGCGGTCGGTACCGAATTCGGCTGCGAGTCCGACCACGCGCTCGCGAATCCCCTCGCCCTGGTAGGTGAAGGCGAGCTCGGCGCCCTCGCGCTGGCACGCTTTCGCAATCCCATAGGCGATCGAGCGGTTCGAGAGCATTCCCGTCACCAGGATGCGACGGCCTTGCAGGAATCCCATTTTGAAGCTCCTTCGCCGTAAAATCGAGGGTAATCAACGGTTACAGACGGGGTCGAAGTGTATCGCACAATGACCGGCATGCTTGCCCTTGCCATTGCCCTCGCGGCGTTCGCGACTGCCCCCGCCCCCGCGCACGCGGAGACGGCCAAGGTGTTCCGCTACGCGTTCGAGATCGCCGAGACCGGCTTTGATCCGGCGGAGCTCTCCGATCTCTACTCATCGAATGTCATCGCCAATATTTTCGATCCGCCGCTGCTCTACGACTATCTCGCGCGGCCGCTCCAGCTCATCCCCAACACGCTCGCGGAGATGCCCGAGATCACCGAGGAGGGCACGCTCTACACGATGAAATTGAAGCCCGGCATCTATTTCGCCGACGATCCCGCGTTCAAGGGGAAGAAGCGCGAGCTGGTCGCCGAGGATTACGTGTACTCGATCAAGCGTCTCTTCGACCCGCGCAAGAGAAGTCCAAATCTTTTCCACTTCGAGGGTTGGATCGCGGGCATGGACGAGCCTCTCGCAAAAGCGCGCAAGGCGAACCGCTTCGACTTCGACACGCCGGTGGAGGGCCTGCGCGCGCTCGACCGCTACACCTTCCAGATTCGTTTGAAGCAACCCAACTACAACTTCCTTTACTACCTCGCCTACTGCAACGTGACCTGCGCGGTGGCGCGCGAGGTCGACGAGTTCTACGGCAACAAGATCTCCGAGCATCCCGTCGGCACCGGACCTTTCCGGCTTGCATTCTGGAAGCGCTCCTCGAAAATGGTGTTCGAGAAAAACCCGAACTACCGCGATGACGTATACGACCCGCAGCCCGCGGCCGACGACCCCGCGGCGCAGGCGATTGCCGCAAAGTACCGCGGCCGCAAGCTTCCGATGGTCGAGAAGGTCGAGGTTTACATCGTCGAAGAGCAACAGCCGCGCTACCTGGCATTCCTCAACGGCGAGCACGATTTCCTGGAGCGCTTGCCGGCCGAGTTCTCGAACGTGGCGATCCCCAACAACCAGCTCGCCGGCGACCTCAAGCGCCGCGGCGTGCGGATGGACCAGATCCCGGGCATGGAGCTCACCTACTCGTACTTCGCGATGAAGGACCCGATCGTCGGCGGCTACACGCCGGAGAAGATCGCGCTGCGGCGCGCCATCGTGCTGGGCCAGGACGTGGGCGCGGAGGTGCGCATCGCCCGCAAGAACCAGGCGATCGCCGCGCACTCGCCAATCGGCCCGGGCGCTGCCGGCTACGACCCCAACTTCCGCTCCAGTGCCACCGAGTACAACCCGGCGAAGTCCAAGGCCTTGCTCGACATGTACGGCTACATCGATTGCGACGGCGACGGCTGGCGCGACCTGCCGCGCATAGAGGCGGCCGACGAGTGCCGCCCGTTCAGCATCGAGTACGCCTCGGCGCCGGTGGCGCAGCAGAAGCCGCTCGACGAGAACTGGAAGAAGAACATGGACGGCATCGGCGTGCGCATGACGTTCAAGAAGGCAAAGTGGCCAGACCTGCTGAAGGAATCGAAGGCCGGCAAGCTGCAGATGTGGGGCCTGGGCTGGAGCGCCCCCACGCCCGACGCCGACGCGTTCTTCGTGATGCTCTACGGCCCCAACGGGGGCCAGGCCAACCACTCGCGCTTCGAGGTGCCCGAGTTCGATCGCCTCTATGAGCAGTCCAGGCGGCTGCCCCATGGGCCGGAGCGCAACGCGATCTATCGCGAGATGAACCGGCTCTTCCTGGTATACGCGCCGTGGCGCCTCGGCACCCACCGCATCTATACCGACATGTGGCATCCGCGAATGCACGGCTTCAAGCGCCATCCGGTGATGCGCGGCTGGTGGAAGTACCTCGACGTGGAGGCAGCGCCATGATGACGCGCCGGTTCCGTCGGTTTCTCTCCGTGGCCTCCGTGGTCTCCGTGGTCTCCGTGTTTCCGGCAGTAGTCGCGGCGGCGCCGTCGCTGAAAGTCCTGCGCGTCCCGTTCCTGATCGCCGAGACCAGCTTCGACCCCGCCGCCGTCTCCGACCAGTACTCGCACAACATCGTCCACGAGATCTTCGAGCCGCCGCTCACCTACGATTTCCTCGCCCGCCCCGCGAAGCTGAAGCCGGAGACCGCCGCAGCGATGCCGGAGATCACCGACAACGGCAAGACCTACACCGTGCGCCTCAAGAAAGGCATCTTCTTCTCCGACGATCCTGCCTTCAACGGGCAGAAGCGCGAGCTGGTCGCGAAGGACTACGAATATGCGATGAAGCGGCTCATCGACCCGAAGAATTCCTCCCCCAACCTGTGGCTGATCGAGGGGCGGGTGGTCGGCGTGGAGGCCGCCGCGGCGAAGGCGAAGAAGGACAACAAGTTCGATTACGACGCGCCGATCGCGGGCATCGAAATCCTCGACCGCTACACGCTGCGCATCCGGCTGGAAAAGACCGACTACAACTTCCTCTACATCCTCGCCGTGGCGAACCTCGGCGCCCAGGCGCGCGAAGTGGTGGAGAAGTACGGCGCCGACATCGGCGCGCACCCCGTGGGCACCGGTCCCTTCCGCCTCGCGCAATGGAAGCGATCGTCGCGGATTGTCCTCGAGAAGAACCCGAATTTCCGCGAGGAGTACTTCGACGCGGAGCTGCCGCCCGAATCCGACGTGCTCGGCCGCCAGCTGCACGCGGAGATGAAGGGCAAGCGCCTGCCGCAACTCGATCGCGTGGAAGTCTCGATCATCGAGGAGTCGCAACCGCGCTGGCTCGCATTCCTGAACGACGAGCTCGACTGGCTGAACCTGCCCTACGAGTTCAAGAGCATGGCGCTGCCCGGCGAGAAGCTCGCGCCGTGGCTGGAGAAGCGCGGCGTGCGCTACATCCCGAGCATCGACCCGGACATCACCTACCTGTACTTCAACATGAAGGACGCAACCTTCGGCGGCTACACCCCGGAGAAGGTCGCGCTTCGTCGCGCCGTGTCCCTCGCGTACAGCAACGACGACGAAGTGTTCCTCATCAGGAACGGCACCGCGCTCGAAGCCCAGAGCCTGCTGCCGCCCGGGGTCCTCGGCTACGACCCCAACTTCAACATCGGCAAGACCTACGATCCGGCCAAGTCCAAGGCGCTGCTCGACATGTTCGGCTTTGTCGATCGCGACGGCGACGGCTGGCGCGAGCAGCCCGACGGCAAGCCGCTGGTGTTCGAATACGCGACCACGCCGGACCAGCTGTCGCGGCAGTTCACGCAGCTGTGGAAGAAGAACCTCGATGCCATCGGTGTGCGGATGGTCGTCGAGACCGCGAAATGGCCCGACCTGCGCAAGAAATCCAAGCTCGGCAAGCTGCAGAGCTGGCACCTGGCGTGGGGCGCCGACTATCCCGATGGCGAGAACTTCTACCAGCTCCTGTACGGGCCCAATTGCGGCTCGTCCAACGATGGCTGCTTCCAGCAGCCAACGATGGCTGCTTCCAGCAGGCCGAGTTCGACGCCCTGTATGAGAAGGCTTCCACGCTGCCCCCGGGCGTGGAGCGCACCGCGATCTACCAGGAGATGGCCCGGATCATCGCCGTCTACGCGCCGTTCAAGCTGCACTCCCACCGCAAGCGCAACCAGATGGTCCAGCCATGGGTCCTGGGATGGCGTCGCAACCACTTCCTGCACGAGGGCTACCGGTACGTCGACATCGACCTCGAGCGGCGTGCGAAAAGTGTCAATTAACCGTTATAATTCCGTGATTTGCCGAACCTCACGCCCCCCTTGACCCTCCCCCGATTCGCGGCCGTCCTCGCAGCCCTGCTGATTGCCCTCGGCCCGCTTGCTGCCGAGGCGCAGAAGAAGGTGCTGCGCTTCGCCTTTCGCACGGCCGAAACCGGCTTCGATCCGCAGCGCATCGACGACCGCTACTCGGTGGGCGTCTGCGAGAACCTGTTCGAGGGATTGCTCACCTACGACTACCTCGCGCGTCCGGTGAAGCTGGTGCCGCTGGTGGCCGAGGCGATCCCGACCCCCGAGGAAAACGGCACGCGCTACACCTTTCGCATCAAGCCCGGCATCTACTACGGCGATGACCCGGTCTTCAACGGCAAGAAGCGCGAGCTGGTGGCGCGCGATTTCGAATACGCGATCAAGCGCTTTCGCGATCCGAAGAACCGCAGCCCCTACGAGTGGCTGTTCGAGAACAAGATCGTCGGCCTCGACGAGGCGGCCGAGCGCGCGAAGAAATCCGGTGCGTTCGACTACGAGGCGAAGATCGCCGGCATCGAGGTGCGCGACAAGTACACGGTGAGCTTCAAGCTGAAGGAGCCCGACTACAATTTCCTCTACGTGCTCGCGATGCCCAACGTGGTGCCGGTGGCGCGCGAGGTGATCGAGCGCTACATCTCCGATACCCACGCGCATCCGGTCGGCACCGGGCCCTTCGTGCTGAAGGAGTGGGTGCGCCGCTCCAAGATCGTGCTCGAGCGCAACCCGGAGCATCGCGGCTACGAGCTCGACACGCGCTACGCCGATTCGCGCGACGAATGGGACCGCCGCGCGATGGAGTCGCTGCGCGGCAAGCGCCTGCCGCTCATCGATCGCGTCGAGATCTATCCGATCGAAGACGAGCAGCCGCGCTTCCTCGCTTTCCTCAATCGAGAGCACGACATCCTCGACGAGACGCCGTTCGCCTTCATCCACCAGGTGCTGCCCGGCGGCAAGCTCTCCCCGGCGCTGGCGAAGCAGGGCGTGATGGTCTTCAAGGAGCTGCAGCCCGAGATCACCTATTACGTCTTCAACATGAACCTGACCGCCGAGGGGCGCCCCAACCCGGTGGGCGGCTACACGCCCGAGCGCGTGGCGCTGCGCCGCGCGATGGTCCTCGCCCACGACCGCGACCGCGAGATCGAGATCATCCGCAAGGGCCAGGCGATCGGCGCGCAGTCGCCGGTGCCTCCGGGCGTAGTCGGATTCGATCCCGATTTCCGCACCGGCGCGCAGGAGCACGACATCCCCAAGGCCAAGGCGCTCCTCGACATGTTCGGCTACATGGACCGCGACGGCGACGGCTGGCGCGAACAGCCCGACGGCAAGCCGCTGGTGATCGGCCACAAGTACAATGCCGGCGGCCAGGAATACCGGCAGCAGGCCGAGCTTTTCGCCAAGTCCCTCGCCGAGATCGGGTTGCGGGTCGATGCGACCGCGGTCCAGTTCGCCGACCTGCTGAAGGACAAGAAGGTGAGCAACTTCATGACCGCGCAGTCGGCGTGGATCGCGGACTATCCCGATGCGCAGAACTTCCTGCAGCTGCTCTACGGACCCAATACCGGCCAGTCCAACGAGGCCGAGTTCAAGCTGCCGGAGTACGACCGGCTCTACGAGAAGTCGATCGCGATCCCCGACAGCCCCGAGCGCAACCTGATCTACCACGAGATGAACCGCCTGCTGCTCGCCTACGCCCCGTGGCGCCTCGGCGTGCACCGCGTCTTCAACCACCTCCAGTACCCGTGGGTCAAGGGGTACAAGAAGCACCCGATCCTGTATACCAACTTCAAGTATCTCGATGTCGACGTGGCGGCCCAGGAGGCCGCTGCAAAACAGTAGCCGTCCCACAAGGGAGCGAACCGTGACCGCGTACGTAATCCGACGAATCTG
>JANNKG010000556.1:0-1581 GCA_031396185.1 Burkholderiales bacterium
GGTCGGCGATGTCGGATTCTCCGCGCGCGAGACGCGCGGCAACCTCCCGCTCGAGCACCCGCCGCCAGTCGCCCTCGCCCGAGCCGACTGCGGCGCCCTCGCCGCGCACCTCCGGGGCCAGGTGGTCGACGTGAAGGACCTGCCGCCCGAGGTGCGCGGCGAAGGCGCCGCGATCTCCGGTGACGTTGACTGGCGCCGCATGCTCGAGCGCGAGGTGGCGGCGCGGCTTGCCCGTGGGGAATCCGGCATCTCCGACCCGCTGACCCGCGACTTCGAGTCGGTGCTGATCATGAAGGCCCTGCAACACACCGGCGGGCGCCGCATCGAGGCCGCGGGCCTGCTCGGCATCGGGCGCAACACCCTCACGCGCAAGGTCCAGGAACTCAAGATCGACACCAAGGACTGACCCTTTATTTGCCGTATTTCTTTTCGAAATCGGCGGCAGTGAGGGCCGGGCTTTCGTAGAAGCCCTGGTATTCGTCGCAACCGAGTCCCTGCAGGCAGCGCAGCTGGGCCTCGGTCTCGACACCCTCGGCGACCACCGATAGGCGCAGCGAATGGGCCATCGCCACGATCGCCTTGATGATCGCCTCGTCGTCGGGATCGACGCCGATGTCGCGCACGAACGAACTGTCGATCTTGATCGAGTCCACCGGCAGCTGCTTCAAGTACGACAGCGAAGAGTACCCGGTGCCGAAATCGTCGATGGCGACGCCCACGCCGAGCGCACCCAGGCGATTGAGCAGCGCCGCTTTCTCCTCGATGTTCTGCATGAGGTGGCTCTCGGTGATCTCCAGCTCGAGGGTGGCTGCGGCAATCTGCGAGCGCTCCATCGCCTGCTCGACCGCGCGATACAGCCGCTCGCCATTCACCACCTGGCCGACCGAAAGATTCACCGAGATGCGCAGCCCCGGCTTGACGCTCGCCTGCCATGCATTGATTTGCGCGCACGCCGTCTCGAGGATCCACTCGCCGATCGGAACGATCAGCCCCGAATCCTCGGCCACGTCGATGAATTTCTCGGGGGACAGGAGCCCGCGGCGCGGGTGCTGCCAGCGGACCAGCGCCTCGACTCCCACCAGCTCGCCGCTCGCCACGTTCATGCGCGGCTGGTAGTGCAGCACCAGCTCGTTCCTGCGCAGCGCGAGGCGCAGGAAGTTTTCCACCGCGAGGCGCTCCTGGGCCCGCGCGTTCATGTCCGCCGAGAAGAACTGATAGTTGTTGCGCCCCTTGTCCTTGGCGTAGTACATCGCCACGTCGGCATTCTTCATCAGCGCGCTGCTATCGCGCCCGTCGGTGGGGAAGATGCTGATGCCGATGGAGCACGAGGTGCTGAGCGCCTGGCCTTCGATCAGCATCGGCGAGGCCATCGAGGCGATCATCTTCTCGGCCACCTGCTGCGCGCCCTCGTCGTCGTCGTCGCGCAGGTTCTCGAGGATCACCGCGAACTCGTCGCCGCCCAGCCGCGCGACGGTGTCGGAGGCGCGCACGCAAGCCGTGAGGCGGTCCGCCACGCCCTTCAGCAACTCGTCCCCCACATGATGGCCGAGGGAGTCGTTGATGGTCTTGAAGCGGTCGAGG
>JANNKG010000010.1:0-4075 GCA_031396185.1 Burkholderiales bacterium
GTCGAGAGCATCAACGGCAGGGATACGCTCACGCGCGTCGGTGTGACCTGCGCGCTGTGCCATTCCACGGTCGACAACTCCTTCTCGCCGGGAATCGGCAAGCGGCTGGACGGCTGGCCCAACCGCGACCTCAATCCCGGCGCGATCATCGCGCTTTCCCCGGCGCTTCCCGCGGACAAGAAGGCCGTCTACAACTCGTGGGGCAAGGGCAAGTACGATCCGCGCTTCAACCTCGACGCGAAGAGCGGCCCCCAGGTCATCCCGCCTGCCTACGGCCTGAAAGACATTCACCGCATCACTTCGACCGGCGACGGCAAGGATCTGGCGTATTGGAACCGCTACGTGGCAGTTACCCAGATGGGAGGGCAGGGGTCATTTTCCGAGCCGCGTACCGGAGTCAGCGTCACCAACGGCACCAGCGATCAGGTGAGCAGCAAGCTCGCGGCGCTCCAGGCCTATCAATTGAGCATCGCGGCGCCCCGCGCGCCCGCGGGCAGTTTCGATGCGGCTGCGGCGGCGCGGGGCCAGGCGGTCTTCAACGGCACAGGCAGGTGCGTGACGTGCCACAGCGGCTCCAATTTCACCGATGCGAACGCGCGCCTGCATCCGCCCTCCGACGCGATGGGCGAGCCCGAAAGCAAAGGGGCTCCGAGCTATGCCTCGCGCAGCGCGACCCAGCAGTACCGAACGGCGCCCTTGCGAGGGGTGTGGCAACACCCACCCTATTTCCACAATGGCTCGGCCGCCACCCTCAAGGATGTCGTGGCGACATACAACTCGCGGCAGTCCCTTGGGCTGAGCGGCGCGCAGGTGAACGACCTCGCCGAATTCCTGAAATCCCTCTGAATGCGTCCATGCGGTGGCTAGGCGCGCCACTGAGAGGTTGACAAGGCCGTCATAGCGCATGCCGCCGCCAAGCGATCAGAAGGAATTCGCCGATGCCCTGCAGTCCGTAGAGGGCCGCGATGCCTCCGAGCTCGACCGCGCCTTTGCCGCCTATTACCCGGAGCTGAAGAAGATCGCCCACGCCCGGCTGCGCAGCAGCGGTCTCCACGGGTCGATCCAGACCACCGCCCTGGTCCACGACAGCTACCTCAAGCTCGCCTCCAGCCCCGGCATTACTTTCGGTGACCGATTGCAGTTCTTCGCCTACTCGTCGCGCGTGCTGCGCAGCATCGTGGTGGACCTGGTGCGCGAGGAGCGTGCATTGCGCCGCGGCGGCGACGCCGAGATCGTCACGCTCGACACCGCAGCCGGGGAAGGCGTGCCCGCGTCCGTAGACATCGAGACCGTCGACGACGCGCTCGACGATCTCGCGAAGATCGACGGGCCGCTCGCCCGGCTGGTCGAGATGCGATTCTTCGGCGGCATGAACGAGGACGAGATCGCCGAGGCGCTCGGCGTGTCGACGCGCACGGTCTCGAGGGAATGGCAGAAGGCGAGGGCGCTGCTGCTCACCTTGCTCGCCGACTAGATGGGGCCCGTGATGGCGTGATTGCGGGCCGGAATACGTTCTCCCGGTAAGCCCCCTCCGCGATTCGCCTGGCCCCATGACCCCAGCCCGCACCATGAAGCTCTCGCGCGAACTCTGGTTGCAGATAGAGCCCTTGCTCGACACCGCGCTCGACATGGACGCCTTCACGCGGACTACGTGGCTCGCGGAACTCGATCGCAAGCACCCCGATGCCGCGCCGGTCCTGCGCCGGATGCTCGAGATCCACGAGCGCGCCGTGCGCACTGGCGAGATGGAAACGGTGCCCCGGCTTGCCCCGGTCCCGAATTGGTCGAGCGCGCATTCGGCGGGCGCGCGGATCGGGCCCTTCGATGTCATCGCCCCGCTCGGGCACGGCGGCATGGGCGAGGTGTGGCTCGCGCGGCAGTCCGATGGCCGGATCGAGCGCAATGTGGCCCTCAAGCTCCCCGCGCTGAACCAGCAGGGCCAGGTATGGCGCGAGCGCTTTCGGCGCGAGCGCGACATCCTCGCCAAGCTCGAGCATCCGCACATCGCGCACCTCTACGACGCGGGGATCACGGAGACCGGGCAGCCCTGGCTCGCCATGGAATTCGTCGAAGGCCTGTCGCTCGCGGAGCATGTGGCGGCGCGGTCGCCCTCCATTGCCGAGCGCCTCGCCCTGTTTCGCCAGGTACTCGCCGCGGTCGCCCACGCGCATCGCCATCTCGTGGTGCATCGCGACCTGAAGCCCCCCAACATCCTCGTCGATGCGTCGGGCCAGGTGAAGCTGCTCGATTTCGGCATCGCCAAGCTGGTGGACGAGGTGGAGGGCGCCGGCACCTCGGGCGACCTCACCCGCTTGGGCGGCCGCGTGATGACGCTGCGATACGCCGCGCCGGAGCAGGTCGCCGCGGGCGACATCACCACGGCAACCGACATCTATGCGCTCGGCGTGATCCTTCATGAGCTGGTCACCGGCCTTTCGCCTTATCGGGCGGTCCGCGAGGGCAAGGCTCTCACCGACGTGATGCTGCTGCAGGAACCGACGGTCGTCCCGTCCACGCTCGTTGCGAAACCGCTCGCGCGGCTGCTGGCGGGCGACCTCGACGCGATCGTCCTGAAGGCGATGCGCCGCGATCCCGCCGGCCGGTACGCCTCCGTCGAGCTATTCGATGGCGACATCCTCGCCCACCTGGAGAAGCGGCCGGTAACGGCGCGCGCGGGAACCTGGCGCTACCTTGCGGGGCGCTTCGCCGTTCGCCACAAGCTGCCGCTCGCGACGGCCGCGGCGATCGTGGTCACCCTGCTCGCCGGCCTGGTGGCGGCAAGCCGCGAGCGCGATGTGGCCGTGGCCGAGAAAGCGCGCGCCGAGCGCCATTTCGCCAGCGTGAGGAAGCTCGCGAACTCCTTCATCTTCGATATCCACAGCGCGATCGAGCCGCTGCCGGGCTCGCTCAAGGCGCGCGAGATGCTGCTCAGGACCTCGCTCGAGTATCTCAACTCGCTGGCGGCCGAAGCCGCCGGCGACCCGTCGCTCATGCGCGAACTCGCCGAAGCCTATCGAAAGATCGGGGACGTGCAGGGCAACCCCGGGGGCACGAACATGGGCGACAAAGCCGGGTCGCTGCGAAATTACGAGCAGGCCAAGCGCCTCTACGTCGCCCTCGACGCGCTCAGGCCCGGCGACCCCGAGGTGTTGCGCGGCCACTGGTTGCTCAGCATGATCCTCGCTCGCGCACGCGCGATAGCCAATCAGCCGGGTTGGCACGAGGAATCCGCCGCGGGGATCGCGCTCGCCGGCCGCATCGCGGCCTTGCCGGGCGCCAACCGCGTCGACCGCTCCCGCATCCCGACAGCGATGGCCGAGCAAGCGAACCTCACGCACTTCAAGCTCGGCCAGACCGCGGAGATCGAGGCCCAGGTGGCGAGGGCGATCGAGTTGCTGGAGGTGCTCGTCCGCGAGGAGCCCGAGGACGCGGAGATGCGCCGCTTTCTCAGCTCGGCGTACCAGAAGGGAGCCGGCATCTTCAACGGGCTCAGGAGGACCCGCGAAACCACGCTTCGCGCAATGGAGTACAACCGCAAGTCCCTCGCCCTGGTGCGTAAAGATGTCGCAAATGATCCATCGGACGTGAGGATGAGCAAGTTCGAGCTCACCAACCTCACTACGCTGTCCGAGATGCTGTGGTTCCTTGGCGAACACGCCGAGGCCGACCGCGTCATCGGCGAAGCGATCACCCTCGGCAAGCGGCTCCAGGAGCGCGACCCGGACGATGTCGCGGTCGCGACGGCAGTCATCTCGATGCTGGGCCAGGCGGCCACGGCCGCCAGCGAGGTCGGCGACACACCTCGCGCTGTCCGGCACGGCCGCGAGGCCCTCGCCGTCGCCGCGCGCCTTCCCAAGGCCGCGATGCAGTCCATCGACGTGCGCAACAATATCACCGAGGCGAAGTTCAGCCTGGCGGAGGCGCTCATGGCTTCCGCGGACGCCAGGGGCCTCGCCCGGAACCAGCGGCTGGCGCTGCTGAAGGAGGCCCGGGCGCTGATCGTGGACTGCCTCGCCTTCATCGAAGAGGTTCGCACGCAGAAGCTGGTCCCGATGCCCGAGGAATCGGTCCGCGT